>CACDPP010000032.1 GCA_902554705.1 Paracoccaceae bacterium | reverse complement strand
TTGGTACGTTGATCGGTTTGGTTCTAATGTTAGGTAACATGGGGGATCCAAAGTCTATTGGTCCTGCTATGGCTGTTGCCCTTTTGACAACATTGTATGGTGCTTTCGTTGCAAACGTTTTGTTTGCACCAATAGCTAAAAAACTTGAATATTACACAACATACGAAGTTGTTTATCGTGAAATAGTTCTTGAAGGACTAAGAGGTATTGCAAGAAGTGAATCTCCTAGAAATATTCAAGATCAAATGGCAGCAGCTTTACCTCCTAAGCTTCAGAGTAAGTTTGAGTTAGCGGCTTAGGCCGGTAACTCTACGTGATTTTATGAGAGAATAAATGGCAGAAGAAGTATTAGAAGAAGAGCAGGAAGAGGAAGAGTGTCCAAAATGTCCGCCGTCTGGGGCACCTGCCTGGATGGCGACTTTTGCCGATATGGCTACTCTTTTGATGGCCTTTTTTGTACTTATTCTATCTTTTGCTGAGTTTAATGTCCCAAAGTTTAAACAGATTTCAGGTTCACTAAGAGAAGCATTTGGTGTCCAAAAAGTTGTTCCTGTTGTTGAACAGCCAAAGGGTACAACTGTTATTTCATTAGAATTCAGTCCAAGCCCAACCCCTGCAATAACCGATATTTTACGACAGCAAACAACCGAACTGCAGGCACCTGAGCTTGAGTTGCAAACAAAAACAGAGGACTCACCTGATGGAAGCGAAACAGATAAGAAAAATAAGTCAGATTTTGCTGGTGAAGGTGGTGAGGGTGCAGAACAATTAGATGCTACTGAACTTGCTAAACAACTAAAAAAAGCCATCGATACTGGAGAAGTGACGGTTGAAACTCTTGGTGAAAACGTTGTTATTAATTTTCCTGAAGAAAAAACGTCTGATGAAGAAATTAGCACAATGATAGCTGAAACATTGGAAGCTCTTAATGAAGCTCGCGAGAGTGCGGGTGCAGGAGCTTCGGAACAAGAGGTGCTTTTTGGTGGAATTGAGGCTGAGCTTGAAAAGTTGGCTGCATCAATGACAGAGGCTTCTCCACAAAATGGAGAGGGTCCAGGCGGGTCGTCTCAAGAAGCATATCAAAAGCAGCAAAATGCATCTCGTACGACTGAGGAGCTTACAACTGCTCTGAAACAGCAAATTGATCAGGGTTTAGTCGAAGTTGAGCAACGTGACGACAAGGTGTTTATTACTGTAGGGTCAGGAGGAGCATTTCCTTCTGGTACTGCAGATTTGACTGAAGAGGCACAAAGAATTTTAGATCGTATCTCTCTAGCAGCAATGAGCCCAAAAAGTACGATCACTGTTACTGGTCATACTGACGATGTTCCCATTAAGAACGCACAATTTCGGGACAATTGGGATTTGGCCGCTGGCAGGGCATCGAGTGTTGTGCAAGCCATACAGAGAACGGGTTTAATTGATGGAGATCGTCTATCTGCGGTAAGCAAAGGTGAAACAGCACCGTTGGCAGACAATGCAACAGCGGCTGGTCGCTCGGAAAACCGTAGAATTGAGATAGAAATAACCTATTAAGGCTAAATTGTTTTTTTGTGGGTCGTTTCAACCTATAGTGGAGATCAAAAAATATGGTTGAAGTTGCGAAGGAAGTTGCAAAGCCTGATTACTTAAGCTTAGTAAACAAAAGTGGCTCTGGGTTCAATGTGTCTGAGCTCGTAGATGCCATAGTGGGTTCAGAAATTGAACCTAAGAGAAATCTGCAAAAAACAAAGCAAGAAAAAACAGAAAATGCTATTTCTGGAATTGGGTTTTTGACATCTCAAGCCAGCACTACGCAAACTAGTTTCACATCTGTCAAAAGTGAGACATTTTTTGAGATAAGTTCTTCTAACTCATCCGGTGTAACTATAAAGGCTACAGATGAAACGCAATTGCAGACCGGCATTAGGAGTATCTCAAATGTAACGACTGCAAAAAAGATGGCCTTTGAGTTTGGGGGATTTTCAAACCTTACGGATAAATTTTCCGCAACTTTAAAAATTGACCTTGGCAAATGGACAAAAACAGCTGCAAGTAGTTCGGCAAATACAAATAGTTTTCAAAGCCAAAAAACCTATATTGTAACCTCGCCAATATCTGGTGGCGATGCAACTACAATAGCAGCTAAATCATCGTATGGTGGTGGATCACCTATACCTGCGAACACGACATTCACGGTCACTGATGGTCAATCTGGGACTATTTCATCGGCATCTATAAAAGAGATTGATGTTTATGCGTTTCAGGATGCTGACGGGGCCAATGTTGATACCGTAACCTTTACAAATAAATCTGTGAGCGAGGTGGCGGCTTTACTGAATGCAGTTACAGGGATTTCTGCAACAACAGTAGATACGACGGGAGAAGGTACCAATTTTTCGATTATTGTAACAAGTGATAATACAGGCGCTGACAATGGGTTCAGAATAACGAGCGATGATGATACTAATGATAATAAACGCTTTAGAACGCCAACTTTACCTGATGCAAGTACGACAATCAATAAATTCAGTCAGCTAGCTTCTGATGCGACGTTTACCTTAGATGGCGTACAAGTTACCCGCGAAAGTAATTCAATAACTGACTTATTGGATGGTGCCGAAATTGAGCTTAAATCTGACTTTACTACTTCTGCAAGTATTGGAATCAGTCGCTCAGAAACAAATGTTCGCTCTTCTGTAAATAGTGTCATCAATTCTCTGAATGAGTTTAAGGCAGAAATAGACCGCCTTACTTTTATCGATCTTGAGGGCGACGCAAACGGCCCTCTGGCGCTGGATCCCGCGGTAAACTCAATTAAGTCCAGCTTTAAAAAATTAGCTGTAGAACCTTTAAATGGGTATGGTGAAAAGTCGATATATTTATCCCAACTTGGTATAAAAACTGATAACAATGGTGACTATTTTCTAGACGATACGTTATTTAAGAAAACCTTTTCTTCCAATCCGGAATATTTTCAAGCACTTAAAGATGAAAATTTGGCTACAAATACAAGTTCCGCCACAGTAACAAAGTCACCTTTTACCCAGATTGCAGTTGGGACATATACGGTATCAAAAGACGGTGCTCAGTGGAAGTTTGGTGATACAAACTTAACTCGATTTGATTACAAAGGCGGGAGCATGTTTACCTCAACTACTTATCCAGGCTTAGTCATCAAAACTGCTGCTGCTGAGCCAGCAAGTTTTAACATTTACTCAGGACAAAGTTTCTCGAAACGCGTATCAGACCTGATGACAAAAGTAGTGGAAGTTGGGTCTCCTCTAAGGAACGCAGAGGAAACATATAAAACACGAAGCACAGATATTGAAGAGAGGCTGAAAAAGCTGGAGGAGCGCGAAAAACTGATTAACAGTAAATATACTGAACAATTTGGTAAAATGGAACAATCAATGACGCAATTCAACAGTACTAAAACGCTTTTAGAAAATTTCATCGAAGCTTGGAAAAAACAAAAATAATTTAGAGACTATATTTTTTTACTTTTTCAATAAGTGTTGTACGCAATAATTTAAGATCCTTCGCTGCCTCGCTTGTATTGCCACTATTTCTATCAAGCGCGGTCTCTATAAAGACGATTTCTATATCTCTAAGCAGAGCTCGTAGATCTACTGAGTTGTTGGTTTCAAACCATTTTGCAAAATCTTCAGGTTTCGGAGGGCTAGTATCCCGATCTTCAGGATGTTCTTCAGGATCTTGCAATCCTAATTCGTCGAATTCGGACCATATCTCGGCCTGTTCTTCCGTTCTATTGATCACTCCACTATCGACGCTGAGCAGGTATTTATTTACGTCTTCTCCGTTAACCATGGTATTTGGGAAAAAGATTAGCGAACGTTCGACTACATTTCGAACTTCACGAATATTGCCAGGCCAAGCATAGTCCTTGAGAGCCTTTATCGCCGTATTATCGAAGTTGGGTCTCTTTGTATTTTCTGTTTTAGTTTTTAGCTTTAAAAAATGATTTACTAAATCAGGTATATCGTCAGAGCGTTCGTTTAAGCTCGGAACAGAAATAGGAAAGACATTCAATCTGAATAAGAGATCCTCTCGAAAACTATTATCTTCCACTAGAAACTCTAAATTCTTGTGCGTCGCACAAATTATCCGCACGTCGAGTTTTACTTCTTTACTGCTGCCAACCTTTGAAATTATTGAATTTTCTAAGACTCGGAGAAGTTTTGTTTGAACACCAAAAGGCATATCTCCAATTTCGTCGAGGAAAAGAGTGCCTTTATTTGCTTGCTCAAATTTACCCATTGTTGTTTTTAGGGCGCCTGTAAAAGCTCCTTTTTCGAAGCCAAATAATTCAGCTTCGATTAATTCACTTGGGATAGCCGCACAATTAAGTGCAATGAAATTCCCTTTTCTTCTACTTTCGTCATGGATGGCTTCAGCAACTAATTCTTTTCCAGAACCTGTTGGCCCATTTATTATTACCGGTGAACCTGATGATGCGACCAAGCCAATCATTTTTTTTAATTCGACAGCTGGTTTTGAATGCCCGATTATTTTGTTATCTATTGACGTCATTAAGTTTCTGTCTCTTTTGGCCTTAAATTTGCTTTAGGTTATAGCGGGAAATATGCTATTTCTAGCTTAAATAAAATGAATTAATGAAACAATTTTATGTTTAGCGGTTTTTTAGGGTTATTACGTGTTTGAAAAACTACAAAAGAGTTTAAGTCAAATAAGACAGAAAATCCTGCCTAAAAAGCCAGATCTTGAACATTTAGATCAACAAGATCTTTCTCGTTTTAGTGAACAAGATATTGTCTTAGAAAGTGAAAAACAAATTCAGAAATATCTACCTGAGGTTTTAGGCCAGGCGTTAGCTAGAACCTGGATTGATAAAAGGTTTTTGGATGCATTTTATGAGTATCCAGTCGAAGTATTAGAGCGTGGAGGGGTTTATTTGCCTGACAGTGTTTCAGTAGAGTTTAAAAAGGAAAAAGATCAACGTCCAAAGGTAATCGTTTATGAAAATGAAAAAAAATCAAAACGAAAACTGCTTGAGTTAAAATTAGTAATGGTGGCAGAACAATGAGACTGAAACATTTTTTTATTATAATTTTGCTTATAAGCATTGGACATATTGCTCGAGCTGAAAATCATAGTTCATCTCCCAAATTAGCCGAAGAATTTGAGATCGCAGTTAAGAATGTGGAGAGTAAAAACTTCCTTGAAGCTGTTAAGATTTTTGACAAGCTTGCCCAGAGCGGGCTCCCAGAAGCTCAATTTAACCTTTCACTTTTATATTCTAGCGGTTTGGGTACTCCAAAAAATTATAAAACAGCTCTTTATTGGTCTTGGCAGGCACATTTGAATGATCATCCTACTGCAATTAATCAAGTCAATGAAATTTTCGACTTAATCACGGAAGCGTTGAGAGATACCGTCGCAAACCAAATAATTGATGAATTATTATCGGTTGCAAAAGCTGGTGATCAAACTTCTGCACTTAAGCTTGGAAAAACATATACTAATTTGCTGGTAGCGCCGGATTATCAATCTGCCTATGTTTGGTTGTCGATTGCTCAAGCTTATGGTTTGGAAAATGCTAGTGAGCTGCTTAGTCAGGTTGCCGATGAACTTACCCTCGAAGAAATACTTGCCCAGCAAGAGCAAGCATCAACTATGTTCTCTGAGATAAATTAGTGATTATTTTGTAGGCGCTATGTCTTTTACGAAATCTAGTACCTTAATATCGTGAGAGCTTAGTTCGTCTATTTCTTCCAATATAACTTTTAAATCCGATATAATTTTTCTCATATCTGCAGTATTTTCGCTGTCCGAAGAATTATAAACGCCAACAAGGTCCGCAAGCTTTGCTTGGAACCTTCCCACACACTTTTTAAAGACGTCACTTTCGCGTATTGTCGTAGAATTAAGGCTATCGTTTAAGGCTTCTAGATTTTCAATTAAAGCCTTGATATCCATTAAAATTTATCCCTCGCCTTCCTTAATACTCTCGAATAGCTTATTCGTAATAGCATTTAAATCAATAGGATAACGACCTTCTGAGACTTTCTGTCGAATTTCAGTTACAACCTCAATATTAACTGGAGGTTCGCTCGATAAGGACTTCACTTTTTCGCTAACAGACAAGTCCACGCTTACAGATTGTGCTGAAGCGGTGGCTTTATCGGCCATTGAAGAGTGCGATTGATCTACTTGCGATACGCGCGACTTTCTTTGGTCGTGAACAGTGCTAGTCCCAGCGTTTGGGCTATTTCTTACTGTATCAACCATTTTGAAACTCCTTTCGCAAGTATATACGACACATATTTGTTACATGTTAGTTATAGGGGCAACTTTTTTTTTGCCGGTGATAATTACTTTAAACACTTTTTCCGATTTTAGGTTCTTTACAGGTATCATATCACCAACTTGGCCATTTTCCAAGGCTATTGCTGAGGTTGTGATTGTTATTGCTTTATTTGCCGCTATGACCAAAACACTATCATTTTTATCAACCGAATAAACAGTATCAAGATGTCTTGCTTTAAGAATTGTTCCGGCAGCTATATTGCTTTTTGCTTTTCTTCCCAAAACTTCAGAAAGCTTATGGTAAGCTCCATGGATTTGACGTTCTGGACGGCCTTCAAAACCTAGATGTTCTTCAGAAATTACTTGGCCCTTAGATATATTCTTCATTAGAATTGCAACGGTTAGTCTATCATTATCAGTTGCACTTCCTGATGAAAATATTTCGACTGAGGGGCTGGCTGAGCGAATAAAAGTTTCCCAATTTTCACTGCTACAGCTCACTTGGACTGTGCTCCAATCATTATCATGCCTTTGACGAAAATCCAACGGAACGGAACATGGGAAAAAAGTTCGTTTTTCAGAAACCAGTAAACTGAGATTTAGTCCTTGTTGTAAGAAATATTTAGTCGCTTGTTCCTTAATATGCTGACCTGTAAGACGATCTGATGCTAAAGACGCAGATGAAGCCAATATATTTAGAATAAGCAGTAAAATGATATTTTTTATACAACTCAAAATCATGATCCGATCACCAAGTCTACGATCTTTCCATCAATAGTAGCCATATTTTCTTGTTGAGAGACGATCTCAACTTGGGTTTCATGATCTCTAATTTCAACAATTTTCAAATAAGTTTTTTTTGCACTGTCAGACTTGATAACAAACATATCGGAATTCCCAATACCGTCTAAACGGCCGAAATCGATGAATGGTATACCTGCCTTTGAAAAAACCCTGGGTGAAATATTTACACAATCAAGTGAGGAAATTTGTCTTTGAATACGATCGGTTAGAAGGTTAGAAAAATGTTTTTTAATTTTTTCCCAATCACCACGGGTTGTTCCAAGAAATGAGCTATTGAATAGTTTTTGATGGATAACGTAGGGTTGATGAAACTCTAACTCAGAAAAAACCTTATCTTTTCTCATAAGCGTTGTTTTAATCTTGGCTACGAGAATAATGTTTTTTTCCAACAAGTTATTTTTATTTTCCCGCTCAAAAAAGACGTGAGTATTCACTTTGTAGATATTTTCAAGTTCGACTGGAAATTCTTTAGAATCAAATAGAATGTAAGAGTTAACATCGGTTTTTTTTGTCTGTAGTTTTGAGGTAATATTGAGCTCTGCATTAAATGAGTGATTTTCTAACTCACTTAAAATCCAATTTTTCGATATATTAGCCCAAGCTGGAAAATCATTATTATTTCTTAATATTTTAAGAGAAAAATCAATGCTATTCACGCTAGCTTTTTTACATAAACTATTCTCAGGTTTGCTCTCATCTTGGCTCAGCAAGGCTTGCACGGTTACGTGGTATTTTTTATTTTTAATAAATTCGTCAATAACGTCATATTGTAGAACTTTTACAGTCGATCGGGTTTGAATTTGATCTAAAAGGACTTTTCCATTTTCAACGATTGAAAAGCTGTTTAAATCTTGGCCAGATTCCAACACTATCTTTTGTAGTGCGTTTTCGATAGCGCGTGTACGAAAAACATCTTTGTTAATTGAAGAAGTAATAAAGGCATAACCGTTTGAAGTAATTGTTTCCGCAGCAATTAAAGCCACGGGTAATATGAGCAAGCTGATTGATCCTAATAAAGTTGCGATATATGCCTTTAGAAACTTTTTCATGAGATCAAAATTAAAGTAGCCCGTTTCGATACGCTCTAATTAGTCTGTCTACGTGAGCTTGGCTTACGGCCAACTCTACTTGATATGTATCGCTTCCAGTTGGTTCAATTTTAACTGTTCTGGCTCCTATAACCGTTCCACGAAGTGCTGCGCCCAGTTTGTCTGAAGTTAACACAGCTTCGCCGATTGTTGTTTCGCCTTGAATATAAATTCCATGAAGTTGCTCGGTAAGATTGCGGTATGCATCTAACTTTGCGGCTCTTATTGCCATAAGCCTTCTTTGGTTTAGGCTTTTAGAAGGTTGAATGGCAATGGACGAAAAACCAACTGCCGTGACACTTGGAACATAGTATTTCGAGGTTTCTGCTACTCTCCGTTCATTCAAAAGATCACTGGAACTTTTCAATGAGTGTCTGCTATCCAAATGGGGAGCTGGAGTTGCATCTGTTACGGTCAAAGGGTTCATAAATTGACCATTAGGAGCGCAAGCTCCTATTCCAACTGATCCAGCAGCTAATAGACTGTAAAAGGTTATTTTTTTTCTAACTGACATGTCAAAATCCTGTTTAGTATCAGGATCTATGAGCAAATATTGTGCCATATAAAAACTTCGATAATCCATGATGTGCCTCAATTTTAAGAGTGTAAAATATTAAGGTCTTATAAAAAGGTTAGATTTTAAGCCTGGCACAGATCCTGCTCTTACTTATTTACTATTTATAATTAACTGCGATTAAGAAAAAAAATATAACATAAACAATAGGTTATTTTTCAAAATTTTGACAAATAAAACTTGGAAGATTAAATGGAAAAAGCAAACACATTGAAGTTTAAAGGCTTTGCCCCTAATTTGGTGAATTCGTTTTTGCCTTTTGGAATTATAGCTCTTGTTGCTATGCTTGTTTTGCCGCTTCCCGTTGCTTTATTGGATACCTTTTTTGTTTTAAATATAACGCTATCATTACTTATTTTAATGGTTGCCTTGCATACTCAACGGCCGTTAGATTTTTCATCTTTTCCTAATTTGCTACTTATTGCAACTGTTCTCAGACTTGGTTTAAATGTTGCTTCAACCCGGATTGTTTTGAAAGATGGTCATACAGGGCCAGACGCTGCAGGTAAAGTTATCGAAGCCTTTGGCGAATTTATTGTGTCGGGAAACTATGCAGTTGGTATATTTGTTTTCACAATTTTGGTTATCATAAATCTAGTGGTTATCACAAAAGGTGCTGGTCGGGTCTCAGAGGTATCTGCAAGATTTACTTTGGATGCCTTGCCAGGAAAGCAAATGGCTATTGATGCTGATCTCAACGCAGGCATATTGACACCAGAAGAAGCTAAGGAACGTAGGGCAGAGGTATCAAAAGAAGCGGATTTTTATGGTTCCATGGATGGTGCTTCCAAGTTTGTCAAAGGAGACGCCATAGCAGGCATATTAATTCTAGCAGTTAATGTTATTGGTGGTCTTATTATTGGCTTGCTTCAACACAACCTTGCTATAGGTCAGGCGGCTGAGGCCTATATTTTATTAGCAATTGGTGATGGTCTTGTCGCCCAAATCCCATCTTTGCTACTTTCTATTGCCACTGCGATTATTGTTACGCGCGTTTCTTCGGCGCACAACATGTCGGAGCACATTTCAAAGCAAGTCAATTTGTCTGCTGCTTGGATACCGACTTCGCTAGTGGTATTAGCGCTTGGTCTCGTACCGGGCATGCCGAATAAACTTTTTATATTATTTGCAGCATTAGCGGCTGGTCTAGCTTTTTTATCCAAACGAAAAGAATTAAACATGCCCTCTTCCGGGGAAGAGGCTGTTGAAGAGGATGAAGAAAACGAAAATGATTTTGATGTAAAAGCTGTTAAAGACGATGCGAAAATTTCCCTAAATATTGGCTTTGGTTTAGTCAGTTTAGTCTCGCAGTCGGATGAAAATAGTTTGGTTCCAAGCATAACTAAATTAAGAAAGGAAACTTCTAAGAGGCTAGGATTCGTAATCCCTGGAATAAGAATAAGAGATGATATTGATTTGGAACCGTCACAATATCAAATCAAAATTGGTGAGAAAATTGTAGCAGATGATACTGTGTTTTATGATAAAATCTTGGCTATTCCCGGGGATGACGTACAACTTGATTTAAATGGCATAAAAGTAAAAGAACCTGCTTTTGGGGTGGATGCAATCTGGATTGAACCAGAACTGGACAAAGATGCACAATCAAAGGGTTATGTAACTATAGATCCAACTTCAGTGTTAATAACGCATGTTGGTCAAATCTTAATGAACAGTGCTGGTGAATTGCTTGGGCAAGATGAGGTTCAAGCTTTGTTAGATGAATTAGAAATATCCCAACCCAATTTAGTACAAACAGTAGTGCCAAAAATTGTACCTTTGCATCAGTTAACGACGATACTCCAGAATTTGCTTAAAGAAGCAGTGCCTATTTCTGACTTGCATGTTGTAATTAGCGAATTATCGGCAATTAATGTACAAAAAATGTCAAATGACGATATTTCCGAAGCTATAAGACCAAAGTTAGTACCACTTCTTATTCAACGGCTAACAAAATTTAAAGAAACACTGCCGTTGCTTACTTTAGCCCCGGAATTAGAACAATTAATTTTAACATCAGTGAGACAAAATCCAGATGAGAAAATGCTTTTGTTGGATGGGGCGCTCGCAAAAAATATATTATCTAATATAAACGAAGCCTCTGAAGCATTGAGTAAAGAAAATAGAGCAGTATTTTTGATTGTTGCTCCCCAAATTAGACGACACGTGGCAAATTTTGTTCGATCACAGCTTCCAGCAATAAACGTTCTTAGCTTTACTGAATTACCAGAGAATCGTAGTGTTGAAATTGCTTATACAATCGGCGGAGAGGCTGAAGAAGATGAATAGTTTACAAACGGAGGCTTATGAATGGTAGAAATCACAGTAAAAGCTGTTGACAGCGCTTCCGCTATGGAAGAAATCGAAAAGCGTCTAGGGGCCGATGCGATGATTGTGTCTACCAACCGTGTAGACGGACAAATCGAAATTGTGGCAACTAATGATGACCCTTCTAAATATCAGAAAACCCCCGAGCCTTTAGTACTTGATAAGAATTATAGAATTAAAGGATTTTCAGAGGTGCTTAATTCCAAGTTATCTGCTGATGATAAACCTTTAAACAATGAAAGTTCTGAAAATCATATTCAGATTGCAAAAAATGCTGAGAATATAAAAGGCGAGATTGATAAACTTGTTGAGCTTTCAATGCTCTCGAATGGAAGTAAAGAAAATGAAAGTAGTGTTTCCAAGATTTTTCAAATGTCTGGTATTAAAAAGTCTCTAATAGAGAATACAGAACATTTAGATAGTAGATCTTCAATAGAGGATGCTTCAAAAATCTTGGCAAAAGCATTTATCAACGGTAAATGTGACCACTTTGAAAGTTCCACAATATATCTCGTAACAGGTAATGATGGCGCAGGGAAAACATTGTTTGCCAAAAAATTAAAGAATTTATTTGAAACACAAATTGATGCAAAATCTTGCACTATCTTTGAACAATTCAATGGTAAAAAATCGTTAACTGAGATTAAATCTTGGTTTTCAAAGAATAAATCTAAGATCATTGAAAAAAAGAAAATCGGTATTATTGAATTATTAAATAAAGAAAATATTGATAATTTTGTACTTAATCTATCCAAACTAGGAAGCGATATAAAGATCAGCATCGTGAATCTAGTGCCGGTCGGGAATAGCTATGAGTATTTAATGAAAAATATGCCAAAAAAGCGAATTGAACACGAATATCTTGCACTATCAAAACTTGATTTGTGCGATTTATCCATTCTGGAAATTGCGGCATTCGTCGAACTTAATCATAAATGTATGTTTTTTTCTGGAGTGCCGGCTTCAAACGAGGGGTTATATTTCGCTAAAATTGAGCAAACTGTCGATCACATTGTTCAAACAATTGAAAATAGAATGGATTAAATTATGGTGCGATCGATTGCTATAGCAAGCGGTAAAGGCGGAGTAGGAAAAACCTCTTTAGCGGTAAACTGTGCTATTAAATTAACTACCGATGGCAAGAGTGTTGCTCTATTAGATGCTGATTTTGGAATGGCGAATTCTCATATTTTGCTAAATCAAAAAATCGAGAATTCTGTGAATGACATTCTTGAAAATAAAACTAATATTGAAAAAGTTATTCATGAAACGTCTACTGGTTTAAAATTAATACCTGGAGGTTCTGGAGTTTTAGAATTACTAAATTTAGATAGCCAGAAGCGATGGGAGATCATAAGATCGCTAGATGTATTAAAAAATGATCTAGATATTTTAGTTGTTGATACACCTGCCGGAGCATCCGATGCTAGCATAGAATTTTCGGCAGCCTGTGACGCTGTAGTTGTAGTCTTAGTTCCCGAGCCCACGAGTTTTATGGATGCTTATGCTTTCATAAAAGCGCTGTATTTGGAGAAAAAATTTGAGTCCGTTTCAATCATCGTGAATTTAGCAAATAATGAAAAAGCTGCCAAGAAAAGCTACGATAGTTTCAAAAAAATAGTTACAAAATTTCTTAACGTAGATATGAAGTTCGCAGGCTGGCTTCCGGAAAGTAAAGCTATAGCTGGCTCAGTAGTTGCAAGAAAACCGGTAGTATTGCAGAAGTCTTTGGAGCCAGTTTTGCAAAAGAATTTTGCTGAAATTGCTAATAACTTAGAAAAAATAGAGACCGTCAATTCAAGTGGAGTTAAATTTTTTAACAATAAATGATATAGAACATGATGCATGGATATAATCATAATACCGACGATAAAGCTCAGCTTATTAATGACAATTTAGATATTGTTAAGAAAATTGCTTTTTTCTATGTTGGGCGGGTAGGCAAGGTTGTTGAGGTTGATGACCTTCTACAATTGGGCATGGTAGGTCTGATAGAAGCAGCTCATAATTATACGCCGCAGGATGACGTCTCCTTCGTTAATTACGCTCGTTTAAGGGTCAAAGGTGCTATTGTTGACTACTTAAGAAAGTCATCAAATTTGTGTCGTGGTACTATAAGACGCAAGCAGGATTACGAACGAGCTAAGAGAAAGTTGGAAAAAGAACTATTTAGGCAACCTGAAACTCATGAGATTGCCAAAGAGCTGAAAGTAGAAATAAGTGATCTGCAGTCCTGGCAGCATGATTTTGCGGCAAGTCAACACCAAAGTTTGGAAGAAGCTTCTGACGCCTATGGAGATTTTCTTTTTGCAACTGACAAGTCAGTTGAGGAAAAGATCTTTAACGGAGAACTAAAAGATATTTTAAGAACAAAACTCGAAGACTTAAATGAGCAGCAATTAATGGTTTTACAATTATATTATGTCGAGGAGTTGAACGTTTATGAAATTGGAGAAATATTATCTGTTTCGACGGGTCGAGTGTCCCAAATTAAATCCGCGGCAATTAAAAAATTGAAATCACTTATCGAAAGTCAAGTAAATGCATAATGCTTCAGGTCCGGGCTCTAAGTCTGGGGGTCAGATGCAGTTAACAATCTTGAGTGCGGAAATGTTAAAATCGCAGACGGGAGCTAAACTTGACATCTCAATTTCATGTAATATTTCTGAACTTCCTAACTATCACTGCAACTTGATTTTAACTCAGAAGAACCAAGATTTAGGGCCAATTGGCTTTTTGAAATTTAATAGTAAAAGACCCTTAGCAAGTGCAGTTATATGTTTAAAAGAAGACGATTTTGAAGATATTTCGGAACTTTTGAAAAATTCTCCGCCGAGAAGTGCTTCGATTTTTCTTTACACAGAAACCTATAACGAAGATGCCATAATTAGTCGTTCGATGTCTGGTGAGGCTAGCACAGTTGATATCAACGATTTGAGTTGGCGCTATCCACTAATTTAGCCTTTTTCTGGCTCTTCTGCCTCAATTATCTTTGCCTTTCCATCATCAACTAACTTATTTGCATTCTCTTCGGTGACTTCGAGAATAGTATCTTTAACAAGTTTTTTTCCGTTTACTGTGGTGCTTTTTAGAATAGTTACTTCAACCATTTTCTCTGGCGCTTCATCATCAAAAAGATTATCTATAGCTGTTTGGTCTTCGTCGTCTATATCATCAAACACATCAGTATTTTCGATTTCGTTGAGCGTATATATGTAGGGATCATGTAATGAAACGTAAAGTTTGTTTCTCAGAACCCAGCTTTTTGCTGATAGTAAAGCGAGCTTTTTACTATGATTTTTTTCCGACTTTAGGGAAGCGTTTATTTCATCTAATGCTTCCGTAAAAGATTGCTCAGCATGCTGCATAAGTATCTTATTTCTATCTTTATGTAATTTAGATGTTTCTTCCTCGGCCATCTATCACACTCCTCTACTTTGGCACACTACTTGCAATATTCGAACCAAATAGAAGAAAAATTGGAATTAGCTGTGAAGTCAATCGAAAATCAATTGAAGGTACATGCAGAGGCGCTGAATTTGCGATCTCAAAGAAATGAGATCCTTGCTTCTAACATCGCTAACTCGGCTACTCCAAATTTTAAGGCTAAAGATTTAGATTTTGAAGCTTTGTTAAACTCACGTATGGGCTTTGGTAAGGTAAATACAACCAACTCAAGGCATTTTGATATCAGCATTGGTCCTAATGAAGAGGGTGTAAAATTTCGACAGAATGTTACGCCTTCAAAGGACGGGAATACAGTTGAACTTCACGTTGAACAGTTACAATTTTCAGAAAATGTGATGCGTTATCAGACATCTCTTGAATTTTTGAACCGGAAAATAGCTGGCCTTATGTCTGCTATAAAAGGTGAATAAAATGGCTGATCTCAAAAATATTTTTGATGTTGCAGCACGTGGGATGTCTGCTCAAATGGTAAGATTGAATACCGTTGCAAGTAATCTGGCAAATGCGCGCTCAGTAGCTTCATCAGAAGCTGAAGCCTATCGTGCAATAAAGCCTGTCTTTAGCACTTTATATGCAGATGATCTCGAACGCAGTGGGGTTTCCTCCGTCGATGTTGTGGACATTGTTGCTGTCGATCGAGAGCCGGAGAAAGTTTATCAGCCAGGTCATCCAAAGGCAGACGAAGATGGCTACATTTATATGGCTGCCGTGAACACAGAAGAAGAATTAGTTGAGATGCTCGAAGCATCCCGACAATACGAAAATAATGTGGAAGTTGTCAGTACACTCCGTGGACTGATGATGCGTACCATAAGCATGGGTAAATAGGAGTAATCATGACTACCATCGATCCGAACAGCGCGCAGGCTGCACTTTTTGAAAAACTAGGCATAACAAGACAAGCTGGCACTCAAAAGGCCGCTAAAGATACTTTGGGCCAATCAGATTTTTTGAAGCTTATGACGACACAACTTCAAAATCAGGATCCATTTGCGCCAATGGACAATGGTGATTTTATAGCACAAATGGCTCAGTTTTCGACTGTTACGGGCATTCAGGAGGTTAATAACTCTATTGGTCAACTGGTCGATGAATTTGATCAGGCAAGAATAGCAACAGCTTCGAACTTACTTGGACACTCGGTACTTGTGCCTGGAAATATTGGAAGGGCCGACGAGGAAGGTCAATTGCATGGTGTTCTCGATCTTCCTGAGCAAACCTTCATGACACAGTTGACTTATTACGATGCTGAGACAAATGAGAAACTATTCTCAGACGACCTCGGTCCGATGGCCGCTGGCTTGGTAGGCTTTTCTTGGGAAGAAATACCTCAAGATATTTTGGATCTTAATAAGCGGATTAAAATAGAAGCTTTAATTGATAGTGGAAATGGTCCAGAGCAATTAAGTCCTTCAGTTTATTCTAAAGTGATATCGGCCTCTGTTGGCTCCGGTGACACTAAACAAGTGTTGGTGAATGTAGAGGATTACGGCGATCTTGACGTATCTTCAGCAATCAACTTCCGATAATGAACCTAATTTCTAACCAATCAATAAAGAATTCTTGGCATAGTTTTTGCAAAGATTTCTCAAATCAAAGACCGTAACAGGAGTTAAATATGTCTTTTTACACAGCATTGACCGGCTTGAAAGGCGCACAAACAGATATAGCCACCACCTCTAACAACATTGCCAATGTTGGTTCTAGCGGATTTAAGAAAAGCCGCGCTGAATTTGGTGACATTTTTGGTTCGACACCTCTGCAAACAAATACAGTGGGTGCGGGTACGGCAACGAAATCTATAAAACAACAATTTTCCCAGGGTAATATAAGCCAGTCAACAAATACGTTGGACATGGCCGTTTCTGGTCAGGGCTTTTTCACTCTAAAAGGTGGCGGCAATGCTGGACAAACCGTATTTACCAGGAACGGTTCTTTTAATGTAAATGATGCGGGGTTTATAGTTGATAGTAACGGTCAATTTTTACTAGGCTATCCTGTTGATAATGGTGGTGCGGTTGCTGATAAAACCTTAGAAGGCGCAGTTCAATTGCAGTTGGCCGCTTCTTTTGGTGACCCTGTTGCGACGAAAAAAATCAACGCAGGTGTTAACTTGCCTTCAGACGCTCCTGTAATAGCAGCAAACGTCGCATTTGATGCAAATGATGCAAAAACTTATTCCGCATCGTCATCGGTAACTATTTTTGATAATGGTGGAAACCCGAAATCGGCTACAGTTTTCTATATTAAATCACAAGACCCAACGGATGGAGATCCAACATTTAAGTATTCTACAAAAATGTTTGTTGATGGCGTTGAAATCAAGCCTCAATTGACCCGTGCAACTGACACGAAGGGTGTGACACAGTTTATTGATAAATTTGGACAAAAAACAACAGCTCCAACAGACATTAATCCTGCCTATATTTTAGAGGGTAAAGGTTCGCCGCTTTATAAAGCTGATGATCTTGGTGAGGCCGCAAAGTCAACACCGGCAATGCTTACCGGTTTAGGCCTTGAGGCATTTTTGGGTGATGGAAAAAACAGTAGAAATAGTGACGGATCCAATTCAGTTTAAACGAACAATGGAATACCAAGCACTAGCAAATATAGATCCACCGGTGCCCGGAACATTTTGGGGCAAAGATTTTTTACTCGTCGATGTAGACAATAGTGGTCCTGTTAGTATTAATATTCCGCCTGGGACATATACCGGTACGCAGTTGGCTGACGCCGCTGAAGTGGCATTAAGGGATGCTTTTGGCGATGATAAAATGGTTCAACTTACCGCCGGGGTCGATAATGAATTTTCTATTGATTTTAAGAAAGCATCTGGCGACGGTAAATCCACAGGCTTACCCTCTCCTATTGTTGTAGATCTTCATGATGACTCAATTGTTACAACAACTCCTGAAAACGGCATGACAATGGATACATTTCTTAGTCATGCGCAGCGTTTAATTACTCAGCAATTGAATGCTTACATTCAGGATCCAGGTGACACTGACGGTGTTGACGCAACAAAAGTGGATAATATAGGCGCAGATGGAAAATTATTTAAGAAAGTTATTGCTAATTCACCAATAGTTACACCTCCTCTTACTTTTGATGTGATTAAAGTTAACCACACGAACCCAGACATTAACAGTGGCAACGCAGTTGAGAGATACCTTGGGTATTCCAACGTAGCTAATCAGCCTTTTATTAAGGCATATGATAAACTCTTTGAGGGAGCCGGCGGTGGTGGTGCCATTGGAGATAATGCTGCGCTGGGTTCTATTCATACTATTTCTGCTGATGCAGACGGTTATCTGACAGTTAAACTCAATGGTAATGTGCCCGGAGATTTGGAAGTTATGCGCTTCCAACAAAACGATATTGATGGTGGAGGTGCTAAGCCAGAGGATTATATTACAACATTTGGATCCGAAGAAATTGCGATCAAAAAGAGAACTTTTGATGGAGCAGATACGGTTTATCAACTTGACAAAATTATCCCTGGTGGCCAAGCCACAATCACAGCTATGACTGCTGGTGGTAAGGTGCAAGAAATTGTTAAAATTCTGGCAAAACCTTCCGACTATGTGGAGGCGTACCTAGAAGATACTGAGGGTTTAGTTGAAGGTGTTAGGGAAGCTTTTGCATAACAGTTGGCAAGGTTAGAGAATTTTCGCTCGATCGAGTTGAAGCGGCATTTTGGGATTTCGTTGCTTGAAAACTTTCTGTAAATGACACAGTTAAGATATCGCCTATCCTATGCGCCCTAGCTTCCATTGCAAACAAACTGCCTTTGTCCTGCTTA
>CACDPP010000031.1 GCA_902554705.1 Paracoccaceae bacterium | reverse complement strand
TTGCTACGTCATTTGTTGAAAAGCAAAATACTGCAATTACAGCACTTAACGATCCAAATAATATGGTATTACCCTGGATAATTGTTTTCATAACTGTGCTAGACCAATATTTAATGCACGTATCTAGAACTGAAGCGACATTAATTTATTAATTGGACGTTTTTAAAGGTTATTAAGAAAAATTGACTTTTTTGTCTGGAAGGACTGATCGATCGCATCAGCAATTTTTTGTGCTTCAACACCATCAAAAAGAGTTGGTAAATTTCCCCTAGGACCATTTCTAATTTCGGAAATGAAGACATTGATTTCATCTGAGTAGGTTTTCTTAAATACCTCATTCCAATTTGGCAGGTTTCGAAGTTTGAAAAATGCTTTTTTGTCTGGGTCGTGTTCCGATGTATTTGTATTTTGAACGGTTTGTATCATTCCCTTGCTTCCGGCAATTTCAAGGCGCTCGTCATGACCATACCCAGATCTCCAGCTAAAATTTAAATTACATAACACACCATTGTTTAAACGCATTAAAATTACTGCAGTATCTGGTTGATTTATGACTTTGAATTCGGGGTCAAATAGCGCATCACCATATGCAAAAACTTCACGGGTATCTGAATTTAACATCCATCTAATGAGATCATAAAAATGGCTACCCTTTTCACCGAATAAGCCGCCAGAAGTTGAAATAAATTTTGCTGAAGGCGGAGTTGCGCTTCTTGAAGTTACATGCAGGGATTCGGGAGTTCCAATCTCATCCATTTGAATTGCTTTGCGCATTTCTGAATATCTTTGGTGAAACCTACGATTGAATGCCATTGCACCATATACGGATTGTTCATCCGCGTAATTTGCTATTTGCTTTGCTTGATTTAAGTCTGAGGCTAATGGTTTTTCACATAAAAAAGGTATTTTAGCTTTTATAATTGTTTTGGCTACTTGCCCATGCGATGTCGTTGAAGAAGCAATAACAATACCTTCGGGTCTTAGTTTAATCAGTTCACTTACGTTTCCTACTATTGGTATACATTGACCTTTAATGCATGATTTCGCCCGTTCTTTGTCTAACTCACATATTCCAACTAAATTAATATCTTTGTTATTTAAGGAGTTCCTAATGTGGATTGAACCAATCCCACCCGCTCCTATTATAGCTAGCTTAAATGGTTCAGGCTTATTCATTGGCTTTTCCAGTGAAATTAAGGTGAAAAAATTAAATCATGCGCATTATTTTGTTAAACGTAACAGCCATTATTTTATTTTTAAATATTTATAGCTTTTCAATTTTTATAATTTCTGTTTTAGACAACCAGGTTTCAATTAAACTTTTCGTCCAAAAGCTGAATTGTAATCCGGCTTAAACATGAAACTAAGGTGTAATCTTGAAAGACTTTTTTCAAAGCAAACCCAAAGATGCTGTTTTTGTAAGTTTTTTTCTATATGCATTTAGTCTTGGAACTTTATTCCCACGCTTGGGTGATCTGCAAACCCAAATGAATATAGATAAAGCAACACTAGGTTTTGCGTTGATAGGTTTGCCTCTTGGTGTCCAGGTTACTCTTTTATTTGCGGATCGAATAGTACGCAGATTTAACTTCAGACTTATTTTAATGCTGGGAATACCATTGTTGAGTATTTCTCAGTGCTTTGCCGCGCTTTCGCAAAGCCCGCTCATGTTTGCAGGAATTTTGATTTTAGGCGGTGCTGCAATTGCTGTTATTGAAGTTGCAGTAAATTTGGAGGCTGATCGAGTGGAGGCGCATAGTGGCCATCGTATAATGAACCGTTCCCACGCTTATTGGAGTTTTGGTTTTTTTGGTGCTGGAATTACAGGTGCGGGCTTTTCCCAATTAGGAATTTCTCCATTTTCACATTTTGCATTGATCACAGTATTGGGGAGCGCCTTAACGATTTTACTTTTCACAAAATATAACGCTGCTAAACCTCGTAGGCAAAGCTTAGTATTAAAAAATAAAGGCTTTGTTTGGCCTTCAAAGGGCATTTTCTTATTAGTTTTCTTTTCTCTTTCGGCAATGCTTGTTGAAGGTGCAAGTATTGATTGGTCAGTAATTTTTATGAGGGATATTTTTGCTACTGTTCCTATAGTGAGCGGTCTATCACTAGCTTTGGCCGCAATTGCTCAAGGGCTTATACGCTATTTTGCAGATCAGTTTGTTGATAAATATGGTCCGGAAAGGGTTTCTCTTTATAGTCTTATTGCAATGGTTTTGGGGGTGGGATGCGTTGTGTTTTCGTTTGAACCTATTACTGCACTTCTGGGCTTTCTCTTGATGGGTGGGGGCAGTGCTGTAATTTTCCCCCTAGCTATGTCAGCTGCGGCACAAAGAACTGATAAAACTCCTGAGGAGAATGTCGCGTCATTAGCACAGTTTGTATTTGTAATCTTTCTTCTCGCTCCGCCAATTTTAGGATTTGTAGGTGAACACTTAGGTTTGCGTTGGTCTTTCGCCTTATGTTTCCCATTATTGATCGTAAGCTTTTTTACAATATCTTCTTTAGATCCAAAAAATTTAGCTGCTGAACGCTAATCAATAATTGCGTAACCACCAGTTTCTATCTTTTTCAATCGAGCCTTCTTTAGTTCAATTCGTTAAAAACGTTTATTATGCAAGTGACGTAGCTATCAATTCAACTCGAATTATTTCCGTCGGGCTTTATATTAAACTTTGTAAGCCTTATTAGAGGGTCGACCTTAAGTAAGTATTTTATATAATTTTGAGATTTATGAACCAAAGGAACTTTACATGTCTATCCGACCAGTAAAATTTAACAGCCAGGCAAAACCTGCCATGGAAGGGGCGGGCGTTCACTTACATCGCGTATTTGGTTTTGGGGACACAGAACCATTTGATCCCTTTTTAATGATGGATGACTTTCGAAATGACGACCCAAAAAAATATATGAAAGGCTTTCCATGGCATCCTCACCGAGGCATTGAAACCATTACATATGTACTAAAAGGTAACGTTCAGCACAGTGACTCTTTAGGAAATAATGGAACATTAAGTGACGGTGATGTTCAGTGGATGACAGCTGGCTCGGGCATAATACATCAAGAGATGCCTTCGGGAAACGAGTTTGGTCAGATGCATGGATTTCAGCTATGGGCAAATTTGCCACGAGAGCAAAAAATGTGTACGCCTCGATATCTTGATATAGCTTCGAAAGAAATTAATACGCTAACGGATGACGATGGAACGCATATTCGAGTCATAGCAGGCGATTATCGCGGTTATAAAGGTTTAGTCGATGGGATCGATACAGATCCATCTTACCTGGATATAAATCTTCCGCCTAATGTTAAGAAGAGGTTTCCCTTTGATACGCGTAGACAAGGGTTTGCCTATATTTTTGAGGGGTCTGCCAACTTTGATAATTCATCTACTCCCATTGGAGTGAATGTTGAAAAAGAGTTTAACGGGCAAGAAATGAAAATTAGGGACCAGTCTGGCAATCGCACGTTAGTTGTATTTGGTGATGGTGATGAGATTGAGGTATCTGCAGGCGAGCAGGGTGTTCGTTTTCTATTAATTTCTGGCGCGCCTTTACGTGAACCAGTGGCCTGGCATGGACCAATTGTAATGAATACGAGGGCTGAACTTCAGCAAGCGTTCCGTGAACTTAATGCTGGCGATTTTGTTAAAACTGGTGCCCAAGGAATTTTTGGCCCTTAATTTCACTCTATTAGTTTTACAAAAGTTTGCGTTTCAATTTTAGCGCCTGCTTCCTCCCTTAACTTGATCATTTCGGGTTTATCGACTGTTGACATCATTTTTTCCATGGACTCAACTTCCATACATACCCAAACTTTGTCTTTATTTCCCTCCTCATGACCATAAGCAAGAACGTTTATTCCATGGTCCTGTCTGAAATTTTCGTTTGCTAGAAATAAACCTCGCCAGTGCTCATATCCCTTCGACAATTCAACTGATGATATAATTTTCATTTTTAAACTCCCTAGATTTTGAGTTCAGTAAAAATTTTAAAATCAAATATGTCAAAGATTACGCAACGGTAGCAGTTTACTTTTGGATATTAAGACCTAACTTTCAAAGACCATAAAGGGTGATGATGTTGGTAGCTTGGTGGCTTTGTGTTAAGGCAGGACTACTCGGTTTACTAAGTTGCCAGCTAAAAATTATTACTTTCTTTGGTAAACTACCAGCAATCATTAGGGGTTTAAATTGATGTTTCGTTCATCATATGCCGAATGAAAGCAGAACATTCCTCAGGCTGGGTGAGAGGTAGCATGTGGCCTTTGCCCGACAAGATTTTTATTTGTGCGCCTGATAATTTAGCAAACTTTTCGCCATGCATTTTTGCATCAAGAATCTCATCCTGTTCGCCGAATAAAATTTTTGTAGGAATATCTAGTTCTTGTTCGCGCCCCACAAGAAGTGGAGCAGATGAAAGCGCGAATACTAGATCCTCAGACGTTTTTATAAAAGCGTTTGAAGAAAGAGCTAAGTCGCCGCCGCCTCTTATAGAAAAATTTTCACTGACGGGTTCAGGAGCAAATGCTATTTCAAATGTATCTTTGCGTGTTAAGATTCCAATAAATGATGAAAAGGTGTGAGCCACAAAAAATCTTAACGATGGGCTGGAAATATTCAAAAATCGAAAAATATCAGGTACCTTATCAACCGGTTGGGTTGCCGGACATATCAATGCGAGACCTGCGATTTGATTTTTATACTCTAGGGCCAAAGCCAAAGCGATTGCACCGCCCAAAGAGTGTCCCACAATCAGTGGCTTCTCTATCTGCTCGTGTTCAATAAATTCTGATATAATCCGTGCTTGTCCCTGCAAGGTTGCAATTTCAGGTTTGGATCTTTTCGACCAACCACAACCGGCTCGGTCTATCGCAATAACTCGATAATCTTTATCAAGTTGCTCCGTTAGAGCATAAGTAAAGTTTCTTAAATTTCCTGCAAGACCGTGTAGCATAATAATAGGTCTCCCTTGACCTGCTTCATACCAATGTATTTCTGCATCTTGCAGCACAGTAGTTTTGCCGAATTTTGGGATAGAACGTTTAATTTTTTGTGTAATAATACTGGTAAATATTGTGCTCAAAACAATTATAAAAAATAACAAAATAAATACGTATATAAGCAGATTAATCATATTGCGATCATCTAAGCATGAATTTGGCAAGCTGGTAATGATTTTTTAATGAAATACTTTTAGCCACTATATGGACCTTGCTTCCGGCTTTGCACTATTTTTCTCGAAAGTATAAATAGCTGTTAAAACAATGAAAAAACCTATCCACTCGGTAACTGACAATATTTGCTTGAGTAAAATAATAGCTAGAAGCGCAGCGAAAAGTGGCTCAATACATGCGAGCATTGATGATCTAGTGGCGCCAATTATAGTTGCTCCTTTGAAAAAAAGTACCCAACTTGAAATATAGAAAAGGCCATTTGCGAAAATGGCAAATATTCCAGTCTTTGTGTGTGGTAACTCCATCTCAAACCCAAGCGGCAAAATAAAGCCAACTGTTAAAAATATTATTCCCATGAGACTGACATAAAGATTGAAAGTAGTTGCTCCAATTTGTTCTGATAAATCTGAAGCAGTTACAATAAAGGCAATGAAAAACAACAAGCCCAAAAAACTGATAAATAATCCATAGAGATTTAAAACTTGGTCGCTTCCGCTTAGCATAAGGTAAAGGCCCAGCATTAGTACGACCATGCTTAACCACTGTACGAATACAATTTTACTTTTACCTCGAAAATAAGAAATGAATGCTACACCTAGAGGAAAGCAATAAAGAATGAGCATTACCAGTCCGACATCTAAGTAATCAACAGCGTGATAAGTGAGCGTTATTAATATGCACGCGCAGATACTTGAAAGGACAAGGTAAGGAATTGTCGATAAGGGAATTCTTAAGTTTCCTCTAATAATAGCTATAAATACTAATAGAATGAGGGCTCCAATTATATACCTTGAAAAAACTAAAAAGAAGAGAGATGAGCCGTCATCCAATGCTATTTTTGCTGAGTTAGGAACAAAAGCAAATAAGACAGATGAGAATAAAACTAAAAAAATACCAGAGTTCATCGAAACTTCATTTCACTTTTTAACTAAAATAAACTGAATTAATTTATTTCGGCCTGAGCCAATTTTCCAGGCTGCTCCCTAATTGGAAGGTGGATAATCGTAGCTGCCAATCCAAATAAAATAGCTGCTATCCACATTGCCTCATAGTTTCCGGTAAGGTCATATAGTCTGCCACCAAGCCATGCCCCCAGAAAGCCACCTACTTGGTGACTGAAAAACACTAAACCTGCTAAGGTCGATAAAAACTTTAATCCCTGTGTTTGTGCGATCAAACCAGTCGTTAAAGGAACTGTTGATAGCCACAGAATACCCATGGCTGCAGAGAATACTAAGACACTGGTTTCACTCAGAGGAGTAAATATGAATAAAGCGATTACAGCTGCTCGGCTCGCATAGATTCCTGAGAGCAATTTTGGTTTCGAATATATTTGACCTGACCAGCCCGAAAAAAAAGATCCGCCTATATTGAACAAACCAATTAGTGCCAATGACCATGCGCCTATGATTGGTGCTAAACCTTCATCTGTAATATAAGCTGGTAAATGGGTTTGGATAAATTGGACGTGAAATCCACATACAAAAAATCCAAAAAAAAGTAGAGTGTATGATCGATCAGAAAATGCAGTTTTTATGGCTTGTATTGTATTTAACTGCTCTCTGGAGGGAGATGGTTTTTCGGAGGCGCGAGATACAAAAAAGAGAAGAGGTAAAATTATGAGAAAAGAGGCTGCAACAAAGAATATGGCTACGCCCCAACCTATTGTGCCGATTAGAGTGGTGGCGATTGGAGCTCCTGCAAACATACCAGCAGAAGCGGCTGCTGTTCCCAGACCTAAAATAAAACTTCTTTGTTTTGCTTCTACAACCTTACCAAGCGCCACAATTACAACTGGAAAAGAACACGCACCTGTGCCTATTCCAACTATAAAGCCAGTTAAGATGAACATAGTTTCATCAAGTAATATACCGCGTAGCGCAAAACCAAACGCCGCAAAAACAGCGCCAAAAGCCAACACTTGAGTTGAGCCATGCTTGTCCGCATAGGCTCCTGCAAGTGGTTGTGTAACTCCCCACATCAATGCTTGGATGGCTAATGAAAGAGAGAAAATCTCTCGTCCCCAACCCAAATCTGCGGACATTGGTCTTAAAAAAACACTAAATGAGGCTGAAAACCCAAAACTTACAAAGGAAATTACGCACCCAGCGATAATTGCATAAAGTATCGCTGGTTCGATTTTTTTTTGAATTTCAGACATTATTTTTTTAGCTGCCTATTTGTGAGGTAAGCTTCAACAAATTAAGCGTATAATATATCGCCCATATTAAATAGAAGAATTGAATTTAATACTAAAAAAACAAGAGGTGCCAGGTAACCTTCTGCTGTTGCCTTTACGCCTTCAATATTTGCCCACTCACTATTTACAGTCATATATCCAGCAATTGCGGCAATAAGTGCCTGCGTCCAGCCCCCATGCCACAAACGCCCATGCGCCAGCTGGTCCAACAAAGAGCAATACTAGAGAGATTATTGCGGCTGCCCCAACCTGCGTACCAACTAGCCTGGTCATAAAGATAGCATTATCGCTGAAACCATATTGGTCGGTAAATGCTTTTGTTTGAAAAAGACAGCGGTAACCGTAGTAGGCAGACGCAATCAATAAAATAATCCAAACAATTAAGTTCAAAGAACCACCAAAATTTTCTACCATTTTTATTCTCCTTTACATTTTATAAATTTATGCGCTATCGATCGGCGTTGCACCTGTTTCTACTCTTATAACTTTCCCATCCTTAAGTTGGTTAACAACCATCACAGCTTCCGACGTTCCATCTGGAAAGTTCATCATCGAATGGGTTACTAAAATTTCATCATTTTCGTAAATACAGCGCTGATTGTTTATTTCTAATTTGTCACTTTGCATCATTGCAGTCAGCATTGGCGTCCACTCTTCTTTACTCATTTCAGCGCCGGATTGATGACGGACAAAAACAAAATCATCGTGGATACATTCTAAATAGGCGCCTACATCACGATTTTCTGATGCTGTTTTCATTTTTTCATATAGAGACATTTTTTACTCCTAGAAGTTATTCAAATTTTGATTATCATATTTTTAATAAAATTTTTTTCTCAATCCTTAGTAACAGCATTTCATATGCTACATTCCGAAAATTTTTTAAACGTTACGTAAATCAGATTTGAGAAAATGAACATTGAATTTCTAGCTTAATTATTAAGCATAAAACTTTTAACTCAAATTTGTTTGATTTCAATTTAAAAACCTAGAATCACTGATCGTGAGCAGGAATGTCGCCTATTTCGAGCATTTTTTTGGTAAGAATTAATTTCATGCGAGAAAATACTTCATTATAGTTTTTGTCATTTGCTAAATTAAACAATTCCAAAGGGTCTGTTTCGCAGTCAAAAAGTTCCCACTCTTTATCTTCTCCTCCATGATTTGTCCCTGGAAGATCGAAACCATCGTTATACCAATAAATTATTTTATAGCGTTGATCGCGTAGTCCGTAGTGAGCATAGGCATTATGATCAGGGTCTCGATGCATCCAGTATCTCTGGTATGCTACTTGTTGCCAATTGTCTGGAGTTTTGCCTTCCAGAATAGGCCTTAAACTATCTCCTTGCATATAATTAGGGATATCCAATCCGGCAAAATCTAAAAAAGTAGGTGCGAAGTCTACGTTGCAACACATATCATTATTTATCTGCCCGGCTTGGAGTAAATTTGGATATCTGAGTAAAAAAGGCATTTGGAAAGATTCTTCGTAAATGAATCTTTTATCAAACCAGCCATGTTCACCTAAGAAAAAACCTTGATCAGAAGTGTAAATTACAATTGTGTTTTCAGCTAAATTTTCGTTATCCAAATAATCTAACAATGACCCCACACTTTCATCAATTGATGCAATAGTGTTTAGATATCTTTTTATATAACGTTGATATTTAAATCTGCTCAGCTCTGCATGTGAGGTGAAAGTAAATTTTTCTCCTGAATGCTTGTCTATCAGCTCAAAACCATCAAGTGTTTCGGGATTTGGTATTTTCCGCTTATTGCCATCTGGTCTAGAACGCTCACCGATTTCAGATCCACCTTCGGGTTGGACTAATCCAAGATCATCGTAGGTGATATCATCTTTAATTCTCATTTTTGCTTCTGCAGCGGCTTTTGCTCTGTTCTTGTATTCATCATCAAAGGTGTCAGGTACTTTTATGTCGTCCTCATAAAGCTTTCGGTTTTTTGGATGTGGTTCCCACTCTCTGTGTGGCGCTTTATGGTGGCACATTAAGAAAAAGGGCTGGTTTTTATTTCGCGATGACAACCAATTAATACATTTACTGGTTATGATATTTGTAGCATAACCTTTCTCCTCTACTTTCCTTCCCATTTCAATGAATTGAGGGTCAAAATAGTCGCCTTGGCCCGGCAATACTGACCAATAGTCAAAACCAGTAGGTTCGTGATTTTTACCTTCCCCTAGATGCCACTTGCCAATAATAGCCGTCTGATAGCCTCCGTATTGAAGATGTTTTGCAACATTAGGAAGCCTGTTATCGATAGGTGTATTTAATGTTGTTACGCAGTTCACGTGATTGTACGTTCCTGTAAGGATAGCAGCTCGGCTCGGTGTGCAAATTGAGTTTGTAACGTAACAGTGGTTAAGCCTAACTCCTTCGTTTGCAATTCGATCAATATTGGGGGTCTTATTTATGCCTTCACCATAAGCACTAATTGCTTTGGCAGCATGATCATCTGCCATTATAAAAATTATATTAGGAGCATTCATGTTTTTATCATTTTCGCTTTGTTATTTTGAGGTCAATGATCACCGACCTGATATGATATGTCGATATTAAAATGTGATGTATTGTATATTGTTTGTATTAAATGAGCTAATTTGTGGCTAAATTTAGAAGATCAAACCTTGGAGTTTTAAAATGTCAAAATATGTTGAGGCAGCTAATTGGGTAAGTGAACAAAGACAAGCTAAAAA
This sequence comes from Paracoccaceae bacterium, assembly GCA_902554705.1. Taxonomy (GTDB): domain Bacteria; phylum Pseudomonadota; class Alphaproteobacteria; order Rhodobacterales; family Rhodobacteraceae; genus Salinivivens. Next base: position 9,385 of record CACDPP010000031.1, on the reverse strand, counting down.
TATTTATAAAAACTTTAATGAAATGTTCGGTTTGGAAAGTTTTGAGGATGCATATTTTGTGCAAGATGCCCTTGAGACTGTCTGGGCGCATAAAGGTGAGGTAGTAGGCTATAAATTGGCTCTTACTTCAAAAGCGATGCAGGAGATGTTTGGCGTAAATACCTCTTTCAAAGGCAACTTATTTTCCAAAACCATTCTCAAAGGTGATCAAGTTATATCTCTTTCAAATTATGGACGATTAGGGGTTGAATTTGAACTTGCCATAGAAATTGGGGAAGATTTTGGTGCTAATTCCAACAATCTGACAGTTGAGAAATGTATGAGCAAAGTTTCAGCTATTTATCCTGCTTTTGAATTAATTGATGATCGGAATGCGGATTATCCTACAGTGGACTTAATTTCTCAAACTGCGGACAATTCTTGGAATGCAAATACGGTTCTTGGAACTAAATCCCAAAACTTTTCTCATCTCGATTTCAGCATTAACGAGGTTTGTAAAAGCATTAATGGAAATAATGAAAGGTCAGTTACTGGGGTAGCTCTAGAAAACCCCTTTAATGCCGTAATCTGGATTGCCAATTTTCTGAATAAGCGTGGATCAGGATTGAAAAAGGGCCAAATCGTGATGACGGGTTCTACATTTCCAACATACTTTCCTCAACCGGACGATGTAATTGAATTTGAGGTTTTTGATATTGGGAAAATTAAAATTAATGTATCTAGATGAGAAAATTATTCCCTTTTGAAGACTGCTTAATAAGAAATTAAATATTAAACTTCTCGTTTAGGCTATGGTACCTCCATCGACTATAAAAGGTTGACCGGTCGCATACGAACCAGCATCTGAAAGCAAGTAAATAATAAGCGACGCTATTTCATCAGGTTGACCAAGCCTTCCCATCGGTTGTCTTGAAACGAACCATTCCTCTGCAGCTTTTTTTGAGCCAAGCTTCTCGGCCATACTATTCATTCTCTCGTGCAAAGATGGTGTCTCGATGGTGCCGGGGCATATTGCGTTACAGCGTATTCCATCACTCATGAAATCCACAGCCACAGATTTTGTGAGGCCAATAACAGCAGCCTTAGAAGTGCTGTAGGCAGCTCGGAATGGGAAGCCTTTTACTGAAGAGGCTAATGATGCCATATTAACAATGGCGCCACCACCATTTCTCTGCAAACCTGGGATGGCCGCTTTGATGACAAAGTACATACTATCCAAATTAATAAGAAAAGAGTTTCTCCAATCTGTTTCATTTACATCCAGAATAGTTCCATGGTGGACCCAGCCAGCCATATTAACAATTCCATCAAAATCTGGTGCTTTGGAAAAGTAATCTTGAATTGAACCATTTTGCGTGATGTCCAATGTTTCGGTTTCGGCGCCAAGTGCACTTAATTTTTCTAATCCAGCTGGCTCAAGATCAGTTGCGTATACTTTGGCGCTAGCATTTAATGCAAGTTTTGCAACAGAGTAACCCATGCCGGCTCCAGCGGCACTTATGAAAATTTTTTTACCTGTTAGGTCCATATCAAGCCTCCTTGGCATGTTTTATCTCATCAATAATTTTTATGAGCAAATTTAGAAACGCAAAAATTTGTTTCCAGCAAAATAAAATAGGTGACGCGTCTGTGCCACCTATTTTTATTTTTTGAGGACATTATGAAAAAGTCTTACTTATTAAAACGTCGAACTATACAATTTGTTTAATTTATAGTTTTTTATGTTTTTCGTATGAGGCTTCTAATTCTTCTCGTAAAAATTCACCAAAATTTATGGGCGAAAATTTTGGTTTTCCCGTTCCATTTAAGGGTTGAATAATAGCATTCGTGTGCGGGTCGAAAAAAAATGGGCAGGAAAAGCGTTCTCTACCACTTTTATTAATAACGCGGTGAGGCGTTGAGCGTAAAAGTCCGTTAGTAAGCCTAGAGAGCATATCCCCCACATTCACAACAAAACTTTCTTCTACTTTTGGTACGTCGATCCATTCGCCTTCTTTGGTCTGCACCTGTAAGCCTCCAATTTCATCTTGTGCTAGAATTGTTAGACAGCCAAAATCTGTATGCGGTGCTGAACCATACAAGTCACTTGGGCTAGTTTTAGGAATTGGTGGATAGTGTAGGAGCCTTAACCAAATAGTTGGTGTTTTGAATGATTTCATTACACTTAGATCCCTAACGCCCGAGGAAAGGAGTGCCAGCCGCATTAAATTTCTGCCAAGCTTTGTCATTTGGGATGTGTATTTTTCTAAAACTTCTTTGAAATTCTCTATTTCTGGCCATTGATTTGGGCCTGAGAGATATACATTAGGTAGCTCAGATTTATCTTCACGCATCATCATAAAACTCTCTGACTGATTTGGTTTTTTGACATCTGCAACTTTTGAGTTCACGTCAGTAGAGGTATTAATTGCGATATAACCACGATGATTGTGGTCAAGTGCTACTTTCATTTTTTCTGATAGCGACAGCGAGTGAAAATGTTTTGAAACTTGAAAAAGTTCCTCTACCAGGGTTTTGTCAATTCCGTGATTAATAATATATCCGAAACCATATTCATTATAAGCACTAAAAAAATCCTGTAATAGTGGTCTGGAAAATTCTTGATCTTCAATTCCAGAAATATCTATTTTAGGTATCTGCATTAGCTGCTTTCTCATTTGTTTGTTTGTCCAAGAAACTTTATTGCTAATTTTATTTCAAAAATTATCCTAGACGAAAACTTGACTAGTATTAAGTATTCTACAAGGTTGTTTGTAATTAAAATCACTACTCTGCGAAATAATAAAAAAGCGAAACCCCTTTTATGAGATCTCAGTTACTTTCGCGGGCTTATGCTAGTTCGCCCCTATTATTATTTTTGGCGACATTAGGCTGGGGTAGTAATACAATTGCTAGCCGATTAGCAGTTGGAGAGGTTTCCCCAATGCTGCTTATATTTTTTCGTTGGGGAATAGTTGTTGTAATTTTGGTGAGCCTTTACTGGCGGGAAATGATTGTAGAATGGCCAGTCATCAAACCAAGATTAAAGTGGTTACTAATTATGGGTGGCTTTGGGCTAAGTTTATTTAATGCTTTTTTTTACATTGCTGCACACAGTACCACAGCCGTTAATTTGGGAATTATTCAGAGTACCATGCCGGGCATGATATTGCTTGGTTCTTTCATGCTTTTTGGTGATCGTATTAATAAATTGCAATTTTTAGGTCTTTTGCTAACCCTATTGGGTGTTGTTGTCATTGTTACTCAAGGTTCGGTTGAAAAGTTAATGCAATTAACTTTTAATAATGGCGATTTATTAATGATCTTCGCTTGTTCATTTTACGCTATGTACACGGTAGGATTGAAAAGTAGGCCAAAAATCTCTGGTATGGTTATGCTAGCTTATTTTTCGGTTGCTGCGTTCCTGATGACTATCCCACTCATGATTGCAGAAAGTTTAACTTATGGCACGGTTATACCGGGTGCTAGAGGATGTGCGATCGTCCTTTATATTGCTCTTGTGCCTTCTTTTTTATCTCAAATTTTTTTCATGCGCGGTGTTGATCTAATCGGTCCAGGATCGGCAGGTTTATATGCCAATTTAGTTCCAATATTCTCTGCAATTATGGCTGTTTTCTTACTTAGCGAAAAATTTGCTTTTTTTCATTTGGCGGCAATGATGCTAGTTTTTGGTGGAATAGGGTTGTTTGAATATCAAAGCAGACGCAAAGTTGATCTTTAGGATTATAGTTTTGGATTAATCATTTATTTGAGTGCTTTTATGAATATTGAAGAGATAGCAAGCGAAGTAAGCAGTTCAATTAGTTTAGCCAAGCAAATTGAACCATTTTCAAAAAGAGGTTTAGTTCTTTCCCTTCAGGAAGCCTATGATGTAGCTGGAATTGTAAGACAAAAGTTAGGCCAAACTGAAATAATAGGTAGAAAAATTGGTTTCACAAACCGTAATATTTGGAACATTTATAATGTGGATCAACCAATTTGGGGTCCAATCACAACAAATAGTGTAAGTTTTTTTGGATCAAACTTTCTAAAAATTGACCTGAGCCAATTTTGTGAACCTCGCATCGAACCAGAAATAGTGGTTTGTTTAAAACAAACGCCAAAAGATGGTTCTGAAAACCCTGAAATATATTTGGATTGGATAGCCCCAGGTTTTGAAATAGTTGACTCTATATATCCAAATTGGAAGTTTTCATTAACAGATGCAATTGCATCGGGTGGGCTTCACGGATGTTTGGTCGTGGGAAAGAAGTTTAAGGTGAATGATCGAACTGAGAGAGATTTGATTGATGTAGGAGTAAGTTTGTATAGAGGTGGTAGAATTGAAGAAGTGGGCAAGGGGGCAAATGTTTTGGATGGTCCAGTTTCTGCAATCCGATATTTACATAGTGGTTTGTCTAAGATCAGAAACCAAGACGCCCTGTCAGTTGGTAATATTATAACTACTGGAACTATGACAGACGCAAAACCAATCTTTTCCAAAGAAAAATGGAGTGCTAAATTTGAGGGCGTAGTTGAGTCAGAGTTAAATTTAGAATTTTTTTAAGAACCTTACTTAAGGTAATTTTTATATCCTCTTGTTCAATTAATATTTAAATATCATAATGACACTACGGGGTTCCGATTTCTCTCAGCGTGCCCGTAAATAAAGCCTCCACATTACCCCGTGGAGGCTTTTTATCGAAATGCTCAGCTAAATCTGATCCAGAAGGTTCCTTCCCTCGTATACGTAACGTGTCATGACAAAATACATGCGCGGACAACCATGGTTAGTTTTCCTCATACCCCCCTGAAGCAACGCCCATCAGGCGTTGTTTTAGTTTTTAGAACTGGTGTTTCATAATGGGAATATTGTCGCATTAGCCACTTGGTGTCGTTAAATTTGCAGAATTCGATACTGAGTTGTGACAAGGGATTTTAAAAATTCATAATAATGATTCAGAAAATGCTCTTTGATAAAAGCAAGGTTTTTAAAGTTCCTTTAGGCTCTAGCAATCAGCTTATTGCTGGAAATAGCTTAGCTTTAATTTCAATATTTTTATTTGCAGCAGGGTTCCCAGCGGCAGAAGTTCTTTTAGATATATGGCACCCCATTACTCTGATGTTTTTTAGGCTCATATTGGGAGTCTCAACACTAGTTCTGCTCTGGGCTCTTATTGAAGGTGCTTCCTCAGTTTTGAAGGCGCCTTGGTTGAAAGGAATAAAAATTGGCTTATTAGGTTTTGGGCTGGGAACAAACTTATTACTGTTTGCGCAGTGGTTTACGGATCCTATTACGGTGGCTTTACTGGCAACCTTAATTCCTGTTTCTGCAACTATTTTGGAAGTTTGGGATGGCCGAAGAAAACTTAATAGCAAGTTTATTCTTGGTTTGATTGCTTCGATAATAGGTGGATTAATAGCCGTTAGTGAGAATATTTCAATCGATTTGGGGTGGGGAGTTTTGATGGCTTTAGGCTCAGGATTTTCTTTCATGTGGGCATCTGATAAAAGTGTAACCAGACTTCCTGAGCTATCTTCAATAGCGCGCTCATCGATTACTTTTACTGGGGCTGCCGTTTTCACCATGATAAGTTTTACAATATTTTTTACTTTAGGGTTAGTTGAAATTCCGAATTGGCTTACGAGTGGTCAGTTACTTAGTTTGATAATTTATTCTGTAATTGCCATGGCTATTTCTCAGGTTTTTTTTGTAGCGGCTATTGATAAAGTGGGAGTAGCAATCTCTTCGCTTCATTTAAATTTTTCTCCCTTTTACGTTATGATAATTCTGTTTGTAATGCGGGGAACATGGGATTTAAGAGCAGTTATTGGTGCATCTATTGTTGCTTTTGGCGTTTGGCTAGCGCAAGTAAAATAAACTCCCCATTAATATTATGCGTGTATATCGCAAAACAAAAACCATTAGCTCCGGCTTAGATCCGGTTTGTAAGTACAAAGGGATCTAATCTTTGCTCTTTTTCCAAATTTAAAATTTGGTATTATGTGATAGTACTATATTTCTTCTAGTGTGTTAGTGTCGGTCAGCTTGGTAAAAGTTCGAGATCATAGTTATAAGTTTATATCAGCCAAACCTTTTGCTCCAAATTTAGGAGCTGAGATATATGGAGTAGATCTCAGCAAACCTATTTCAGAGGAACAGTTTGGTGATATTTTCAAGGCATTTCTGGATCATCAAGTATTATTTTTTAAAAACCAAAAAGAAATTCCTCCAGATGTCCATATTGAATTTGGTAAAAGATTTGGAGAGTTACACGCTCATCCTGCTGCGCCAACAATGAAGGGTTATCCTGAAATCTTTGAAATTCATGCCGATAAGAACTCTAAGATCGCAAATGGTGAATTTTGGCACTCGGATGTATCATGTGATGAAGAGCCGCCTCTCGGAACTATGCTGCAAATTCATATAGCGCCACTTTGTGGTGGCGATACAATGTTTAGTGATATGTATGCAGCCTATGACGCCCTTTCGGATCCAATTAAAAAGCTAATTAATGGATTAAGTGCTACACATGAATCTGAGCATCTATACAGGGGCCGTTATGTCGATAGAGGCATGGATGACTCAGAGTCCATTTTCCCAACAGCTGTTCACCCTATTGTTAGGACACATCCTGAAACGGGAAGAAAAGCGTTATTTGTAAATCGTACTTTCACAACAAAAATTAATGGATTGTCAGTTGACGAAAGTAATAGCATCTTAACGCTGCTTTTTGATCAAGCTGAGAATATAAATCATCAAATTCGTTTTAGTTGGTCAATTAACGATATGGCTTTTTGGGATAACCGCTGTTGTATGCACCGTGCTATCTGGGATTACTGGCCAGAAGAAAGAAAAGGTCGAAGAGTTACAATTAAAGGTGATCGCCCAAAGTAAAATTAACTTGATATAAGGATATTAAAGCTTAGTTTTCATTCATGTTTTGGATTTTGTTCCTAATTTTTTTGCTAGCTTGTTTTTCAGCTGGAGCCACTGGTGGACTTTTCCCACCAGGTTCGTGGTATTCAAGTCTAAAAAAGCCTAGTTGGACGCCTCCAAATTGGGTCTTCCCGGTAGCTTGGACTTCACTTTATATGTGTATGTCTTTTGCAGGAGCTAGAGCTGCTTTAGCACCCGATAACAGCCTAGCTATGGCTCTTTGGTCTCTCCAAATAGCTCTTAATACGCTTTGGTCTCCAGTATTTTTTGGATTAAAAAATATTAAGTTGGGACTTATAGTGTTGATAGCACTTTGGCTGTCAGTTGCTTGTACTATGCTCGCATTATGGGAAGTAGATTGGCTCTCGGGACTACTATTTTTCCCATACCTTGTCTGGGTTTCTATTGCAGGAGCGTTAAATGCATCTGTTTGGCGATTGAATTTGGAAGAAAACAAACAATAACCAGACGCTTACAGTAATTATGTAGTTATTTATCGCACGTTTTTGGCTAGACGCGCATTACACTTCCCTCCGGATCGTAGGGAGACGCTTGAATAACTTTCGCATCTTTTTCAACGCCAACAACATGAACCTTTAGTCTCTGATTTTCATTAGCTAGGTCGTTATTCACTAAGGCCATAGCCAGTGATTTCTTTAAAGTATGGCCATATCCACCTGATGTTACAAACCCCACCAGACTGTCGTTATTCCAAACAGGTTCATATCCACTGGCATCAGCATCGGCAGCATCAATTTCTAGCATAACGAGCTTTTGGGCAGGACCATTGCCATCTCTTTCTTTAATTGCTGCAGCCTGACCAATAAATTTTTCTTTCTCCCAATCAATCCATCGGTCCATTCCCGTCATACCAGGAGTATATCCTTGCGTGAATTCTGCAGACCAAATTCCAAAACCTTTTTCTAACCTTAAAGATAATAAGGCGTTGAAACCAAATTCTCTAATGCCACATTCAGCGCCCGCTTTCAGTAGTAACCTACGCAGAGCTATGTGATCACCCATTCGGCAGTGAATTTCGTAACCTAATTCACCAGTAACAGAAAGGCGGCCAACTTTTGCACTGATCAAACCTATGTCCATAGCGGCACAGCCCATAAAATTTAATTCATCAATAGAGAATTCGGTAAGCTTAGATATTACGTCCTTAGAACGTGGGCCTGAAAGAGAAAAACCAGCCCAGTCTTCTCCAAGGTCTTTAATGGAAACACCGTCGGTAAGGTGGTCACTGAACCATCGCATGTGCCAGGCGCGCAAATAATACGATCCCATTATCCACCAGGTTCCATCACCCCAATTGAATACAGTTAAATCGCCTTTTAATTTGCCCTCCTCACTGAGCATGGGGGCTAAGCCAGCCCGTCCTGTTTTAGGAAGTTTTGAGGCCATTATGTTATTGAGCCACGTCTCAGCATTGGGCCCTGAAACTTCAAAGCGGGAGAAGCCGGTTATATCAAGTAAGCCGACGCCCGTACGTACTGCTTTGCATTCATCTCCAACTATAGGAAATGCATTAGAGCGTTTAAGCGAAGGATTTTCCTCAAATTCTTTCGATGCAAAGTATAAAGGTACTTCGAGATCCCAACTATTTCCCCACTTGCAACCCGCTTCAGTCATAGCATCGTGCGCTGGTGCCATTTTCATTGGCCGCCCTGCAGGGAGTTGTTCATTTGGATAGGTCATAACAAAGCGTCGGGAGTAAAACTGACCTGTGGTTTGTTTGATAAATTCTCTATTTTCGGCAAATCTACCGTATCTGGCAACATCCATACCATAAACATCTGCCTCGGGCTCACCATGGATCATCCATTCAGCGAGAGACTTCCCTACACCTCCACCTTGGAGAAAACCCGCCATCACTGCACATGCACACCAGTAGCCGGGCTTGCCGGGGACTGGGCCAACAAGAGGGTTACCATCTGGTGAAAAAGTGAAAGCACCATTTACCCAGGTTTTAATTCCAACATCTTGCAAAGCTGGATAGCGCTCGAATCCAAGAACTAACTCATTTTCTATCCTATCTGTTTGTTCCTGAAATAGTTCCATTCCATAGTCCCAGGGAGCGCCATCCATAGCCCAATGTTCGTGATTAATTTCATAAATGCCAAGCAGAACACCTTTTTGGTCCTGCCTTAAATAAGTGAACCCTTCCAAATCGACAGTCATAGGAACTTCAAAATCTAAGTTTTCTAATTCAGCAATTGTATCCGATATTAAATAATGGTGTTTTAGAGGGGATACTGGCAACTCAATACCAGCCATGCGTCCAATTTGCTTAGCCCACAAACCTCCGGCATTTACAACATGTTCACAGGTTATTATTCCTTTGTTTGTTTGAACCCGCCAACCATCTTTTGTTTGTTCTAATGCCTCTACTTTTGTGTGTTCGAAATAGTCAGCGCCGCGCTTGCGGGCTGCTTTTGCATAAGCGTGAACAGTACCTGTCGT
>CACDPP010000030.1 GCA_902554705.1 Paracoccaceae bacterium | reverse complement strand
ATTGGCTAAATCCAGAAATTTGGTCATTGATGAGGCAGTGAATGCAGCACTCTGCTCCGGTCGCCAATATCTCGATGCTAAAAATATTCCAAACATTGGTTAATTAATGTCAATTTCTTCTCACGTATTTACGATAATAAATGATAAGGGGCTCCATGCTCGTGCTTCTGCTAGATTTGTTGAAGTTGTAGAAAAATTTGAAGCTGAAGTTACGGTTGAAAAAGATGGTTTGGAAGCATCTGGTAGTAGTATTATGGGGCTTCTGATGTTAGCTGCATCAAAGGGAACTGCAATAAAAGTCACGTCGAATGGAAAAGACTCGGAAGAATTAAATTCGGCACTAGATAGTTTGATAAAGTCCAAATTTGGTGAAGATAGCTAGGCGGAAAATTAGGTTGAACAATATAAACCAAAAGTTAGGTCAGTCTTTCGAAAGTGATCAAGAAACTGATACGCCTTATGATCGACGAAAACTTTCTTATGCAAATACTTTTACAAACCCCGTTCAACGAAATACAATTAAAACGCTAGAGTTATTGACTGGAAAATTACGCCTTCTTAGAAAAGTAAGGCAGTTTGAAAAAATGGGTATCCCAGTTGGTCAGCCTTTTTGGACGCAAGCTTTGGATCTGCTTGGTATTAATTTACTTACTAGACAAAACGAAATTGCAAAAATTCCTAGAAAAGGCTCTCTGGTGATTACAGCTAACCATCCGCATGGTTTAGTTGATGGAATGGTACTGGCCGAATTAATTGGAAAAGTGCGAACCGATTACAAAATACTCACCAGATCACTTTTAACAGGCGTAAAGCAAATCGATCAATTTATGATCCCAGTTCCATTCGACCATGAAGAGAATGCTCTGAAAAAAAGTTTAGATATGCGAAAAAGCGCAATGGACCATTTGAAAAAAGGTGGAGTGATTGTAATTTTTCCATCGGGAAAGGTTGCCTCATCAGAAACCATGTTTGGTAATGTTGTGGAAGGCGACTGGAACCCATTTACTGCTAAGTTAATCCAAAAATCTGGTGCGAATGTTTTACCAATATTTTTTCCAGGGTCCAACTCGAGACTATACCAAATCGCAAACCAAATATCAGCGACGTTAAGGCAAGGACTATTAATATATGAAGTTGTCCATGCAATGAATAAACCACAAAGTCCAAGCGTAGGAAGTTTAATTAAGCAAGACGAAATTGCATCTTGGAAGAGTGACCCTCGTGGCTTTATGCGCTGGTTACGCGAACAAACTTTGGGGCTGGGTTCTAAAACTTAAATCTATCTAGATGGTATCTGTTGTTCGCCTGTATAATCATAAAACCCCCGCTTAGTTTTTCTTCCAAGCCATCCGGCTTCGACATATTTAGTCATGAGTGGGCAAGGCCGGTATTTTGTGTCTGCGAGCCCTTCATGCAAAACATTCATTATTGCTAGACATGTATCTAATCCAATGAAGTCGGCGAGCTCCAAAGGACCCATCGGGTGATTTGCTCCAAGTTTCATAGATGTATCAATGGCCTCTACGGAGCCTACTCCTTCGTATAGTGCATAAACGGCTTCATTAATCATCGGCATAAGAACTCTATTTACGATGAACGCTGGAAAGTCTTCAGCGCTAGCGGCTGTTTTTCCTAACTTCTCAACAACCTGAAGACAACTGTCATAGGTTTCTTGATCTGTAGCTATACCTTTAATTAGTTCAACCAACTGCATCACGGGAACGGGGTTCATGAAATGAAAGCCCATGAACTTTTCTGGTCTATCAGTACAGCTTGCTAAACGTGTGATTGAAATAGAAGAGGTATTGCTGGTCAATATGGTGTGAGGTTGAATATGTGTTAATAGTGAGTTTAAAATCTTTTGTTTAATTGGTTCATTTTCTGTAGCTGCTTCAATGACTAAGTCAACTTCATTAAAATCTTCAAGTGAAACTGTATAGTCGATTAACTTTAATGCAGCATTACTTTCCGCGGCGGAAATTTTCTTACTATTTACCTGTCTTTCCAAATTATTTTTTATATTATGTGAAGCTTTTTCGAGGGTATTTTTGTCAATATCGTTAAGAATGACATGGTACCCGCCAAGAGATAGTACGTGCGCTATACCATTTCCCATTTGTCCTGCGCCAATTACGCCAACTTTTTTAATCTGCATATGTGCCTCGTCTTTATTTGCTCTGATGGTATTCTATTGTTGCTACTTGTTACAAGGTGTCTCTTCGCTTCAAAATAATTTTTGTAGGTACTTGATCAACAAACCAAAAAAGCATACCCATCCAGCATAATAGGGGTATAGCTCAGTTGGTAGAGCGACGGTCTCCAAAACCGTAGGTCCCGGGTTCGAGTCCCTGTGCCCCTGCCAAAATAATCGCTAAATAACAGTGATTTCTGAAAGCCCCCCTTATGGGGCTTTTTCTTTTTTACCGTCTGTGACAAGCTTTATGACAACCGTTTTTAACCAAAAATCTATCAGCATTAGGAAATACCCAACATGTCAATTTATCTAATTAGGCACGCTCAATCAGCCTTCAATGCCGTTTACGGTCCAAATAAGCCAGACCCCATGATATTCGATGCACCTATCACAGAACTGGGAGAAACTCAGGCTACGCAGGCTCGCAGGGAAGTCGAAAAACTCGATATCAAAAACGTCATTGTTTCGCCGTTCACGAGGACATTGCAAACCGCTCAGTTAATTTTTGAAAATAGATTGCCTTTCCAAATTAACGCGGCAGTGCGAGAGCAACTCGTCAACAGCTGCGATGTAGGAAGCCCTCCTCATAAACTTGCTAAAGATTTTCCCCATCTCAATTTTAATCATCTGGATGAATGTTGGTGGCATGAAGGAGCAAAAGATTACCGTGGTATTTCAGTTGAGCCTGAAGAGGTTTTGATGGAGAGGGCGGACAGGTTTGTCGATTACATGAAGCGCGAAGCTATCCACTCTACAGCAATTGTCTCACATGGTAATTTCATTCGCGCGTTGACCGGAATTAAACCCCAAAACTGTGAAATTATACAATTTAACCATAGCTAGGGTGAGCTCGTACATAAATTCGTGAGGTAAGATTTGCAAAATTCCGGAACATAGATAATGATTGTCTGAATTTTATCTTTTGACTATTCTACCTATAGCTTTTAACACTATTTCTTGGGAGATTTACTTATGACAGTTCAACTCGCCCCGCGACCTAAAAATGAAGAAAGACGCATTGTTGCGGTAAAGCGCACTGGATTAATAGATAATAATCAAGACGAGAATTTTTCAATTTTTTGTGACCTTGGTAGAGAATTGACTGGTTTTGATTACGCTGCTTTCAGTCTGTTTGATGAAAATTTCCAGTGTAAGATTTCTGCAACAGATGGTTCAGCAAATGATAAAAGCGAACGTGACGAATTTAATGTTTGTTCATACGTTTTACTTAGTGCTGAACCGACATTGATACATGATTTATCAAAACATCCAAAATGGAAAACTCATCCAGCAATACTTTCTGGGGAAGCAAAATATTTAGGCTATGCAGGTTTCCCTGTCATAAATAAAGACAATTATGCCTTAGGTACGCTTTGCTTATTAAACGGTGATCCACTATCTCTTAGTAAAAAACAAATTGAGCTCATTAAAGGCCTGGCAGAGCGGATAGCACACCAAATTGATTTGCAAACTGATCAAAAAGAAACGACATCTGACTCTATGCATCAAGCTATCAAAAAGTTCACAAATCGAGTAAATGTAAATGATTTAGATTTACTGAATAAATTTCTGAATGTTTGCTCTGGTAAAATAATTGCTGAAGAAGAATTAGAGCACCTGAAAAAAACCGATTTAGCAAAAAAAGATCCTTCAGGTGAAATTATTTTAACTGAAAATGGAAAGACACTGCTTTCTGAAATGAAATTACAACCTAAAGTTATGAAAAGAAATTTAATTGATACGGATGGAAGACCTACTTTTCTTGATGACTTGCTAGGGGAACTTTAGATGTTTGCCCGAATTTTTGAATATAAATTTAACAACTTAGAGCAAGCAAAAGTTGCTGCTAACCACTGTTCAATGGAACTGGGTGATAAGATAGATAAATTTAATATTCAGTCTTTAAGTATTACTATCGGAAAATGTGCCAGTTTATCTATAGTTGCAAAATTTGATAACAACAGTGACCTTCAAAAGTTCGAGAGATTTGCCTTAGGCCTACTTCAACAACTTCGAAAAACTTTTACGTTTAAAGAAGGTGGTTTTCCTGGAGTTACAATCTTTAACTATGAGGGTGAAGCTTCTTTAGAGCGTATAAAAGTAAATTAACAGAAGTTTAATTTTTTAAAAAGTCTCTACCCAGGGACGTAACTCTACCTCCCAAGCCCATGCACTTTTATTCTGATCGTGAAATTGAAGATAAGTTTTTGCAATTTCATCCGGATCAAGCATGTCATAATTCCCGCTTCCTTTTCTATCTGATCGTGCATTTGATTTTATTCCGCCATCAATAACAAAGTGACCAATATGGATATTTTTTGGGTGTAATTCACGAGCTAAGGCTTGAGCCAATCCACGTAGTCCAAATTTTCCCATGGCAAACACTGAAGAATTTGCAAAACCTTTGACTCCTGCTGAAGCGCCTGTGAAAAAAATACTGCCGCTACCTCGCTTTAACATCCTCTTAGCTGCCTGTTGTGCAACTAAAAACGCTCCAAAACAGGTAACTGACAAAGCCTCCTTTGTTTTTTCTGGATCAAGAGTCTCAATAGCACCTCTTAACCTAGCAGAGGGATTGTAGACGACTAGTTCTGGTATCCCCAGTTTTTCATCAAGATCTTTGAATAGACGATTCACATCTCCAATTTTAGAGGCATCGCACTTGTAAAGGCTGGCCCTAGTTTGGATACTTAAGCCTTCTAATTTCTCAATATTTCGCGCTGCTAGAGCTACATCCATTCCTAAGTTTGCACATTGGAGGGCAAGTGAGGAACTTAAACCAGAGCCAGCGCCAACTATTAGGGCAGAACGATTCACTAAAATTCTCCATCATTATATTTTCCGCTTAATATGTACATATTTCGATAAAGCTGGCAATTTATTTGATTGCCATTAAATTGATCAAAAGAAGCGATGCACTTTGTAGCTATTTTTTTTGGAGGGGTGCAGAGTTAGTAAGAACGAAATTTTAATTTTAGGTAAAAAAAATGGCTCAATCTTCTGCAGTATGCGATTTTGGCTGGAAAGCCCCACAATTTAGCTTGCCATCAACTAAAGGTGTGGATGTCAGTTTAAAGAGTGCTTCAGGTAAAAATGGAACACTAATAATGTTTATTTGTAATCATTGCCCTTATGTTGTGGGAGCACTGGATGATATTGTTCAGGAAGCATCTTCTTTACAAAAAATAGGAGTAAATGTTTTAGCAATATGTTCAAACGATGCCGAAGAATATCCTCAAGATAATTTTGAAAATATGAAGAAATTTGACTTGGATTACTCATTTACTTTTCCATATTTGCACGATCCAGATCAATCGATAGCTAAACTATTTAACGCAGAGTGCACCCCTGATTTTTTTGGTTTCAATAGCAACTTAGAACTTCAGTATAGGGGCAGACTTAACAACAAAAGAGAAAAGCCAGAGATCGTAAAGCGGGATTTGTTTGAAGCTATGATTATGATTGCTAAAACTGGTGAAGGTCCTCGAGAGCAGTTTCCATCGATCGGGTGTTCAATAAAGTGGAAGATTAAATGATAAATTATTCTGAAAAAATATGTGAGGCATGTCAGCCAGATGCTGATCCCGCCTCGAGCGAAGAAATAATTGAATTTCTATCGAATAATTCTGATTGGTCCCTCATTCGAAGTGATGATGTAAAAAAAATAGAAAAAATTTATAAATTCAAAAATTTCAGAGATGCCCTTGAGTTCACTAATCTTGTTGGGGAAGTAGCAGAGATTGAAGGACATCATCCTCAGATTATAACAGAGTGGGGTAGCGTTTTGGTTAGATGGTGGAGCCATAAAATTGGAAATATTCATTTAAACGATTTGATACTTGCTGCACGATGCGATCAGCGATTTGAAAAGTTGCAAGCTTGATTCCAATTTTATGTATCTCTAAGCGCTGTCTGTATTTTTAATCATATCGCATATTAAATAATTTTAATGTTTGATTTTATTAAGATTGGAGAGGTTCCCAAGACCAGTTGGAGTTCTGAAGAAGCCTTTAATTTAAAACCACGACTAAAAACTCTTATGGCGTTGGTAGTGGGTTTAATACTTTTTGGCTTAGGAGAAGCTCTCTTAGTTACTTCTCAAATAGGGGTGAGCCCATGGACAGCTCTTGGCCAAGGTCTAGCTAATGTCTCTGAACTTAGCCTTGGTTTAACAACATTTCTGATAAGCGTATTCGTACTTTTTTTATGGATTCCATTAAAACAACAGCTTGGTATAGGCACCATTCTCAATGCAGTTATTATTTCCCTAGTTTTACATTATGCTATTCCTCTTTTGCCTGTTTTTGAGGAAAATTTTCTAAGATTAATCCAAGCTATCTTGGGTGTTTTTATTACTGGGATTGGCGGTGGAATATATCTTATCGCAAATTTAGGCCCTGGTGCGCGCGATGGTTTAATGACTGGGTTGCAAAGGGTTACAAATTTTCCGATTGCATGGGTACGTAGTAGTATTGAACTTACGGTGCTTACAATAGGCTGGTGGCTGGGTGGAATTATTGGCATAGGAACCATTATTTTTGCCTTAGGGATAGGACCGTGCTTAGCTATTAGCTTAAAAATTTTTGGGGCAACTAAATTACAAAGTGGTCATTAACCTAAGGTGATATCTTGGTTTTTTATTTTTATCCTGCAGATGATCAATCTACATACTTGTAATTTTTAAATAATAATCTTATGTCATGCCAAACAGTTAAAAAGATTAGTATGGCAACCATAAATCCTTTTCAATTTATACAACAAGTTAGATCTGAAGTATCAAAGATAACTTGGCCAACCCGGAAGGAAGTTCTTCTCACCACTATAATGGTGTTTGTAATGTCGGCTATAGCAGCTCTAATATTTGCCCTGGTTGATCTTTTAATTCGCTCAGGAATACAGTCTGTTCTAAATATTTTTGGCTAATTATCGCGTTCAAAGCAGTTTAGATAAAAACAAACATTAAAGAATCGTTACATTAATTATACATCAAGCTTGAAATCTCTTTGCGAGTAGAATACCCAACGCGTCAAATCATGGCTCCGTTTCGCTTGATTCGGATCATATGAAAAATTTGTTTATCGGTCTCGGGAATGAACCTCAATTAAAGGAACCCACTTCATGGCAAAACGTTGGTATTCAGTCAGTGTTCTTTCAAATTTTGAAAAGAAAATAGCTGAACAGATAAAAACCTCTGTCTCTGAAGCTAGTTTGGAAGCAGAGATTGAAGAAGTGTTAGTTCCAACGGAGGAAGTAATCGAAGTAAGACGTGGCAAAAAAGTGACGACTGAGCGAAGGTTCATGCCTGGATATGTTCTTGTTCGTATGGAAATGTCTGATAAAGGTTATCATCTCATTAACTCCATTAATAGAGTTACCGGTTTTTTAGGCCCTCAGGGGAGACCTATGCCAATGAGGGATGCTGAAGTAAATGCTATATTGAACCGGGTTCAAGAAGGAGAGGACGCTCCTCGTACATTAATTAATTTTGAGATTGGTGAGAAAGTTAAGGTTAATGATGGCCCATTTGAAGATTTTGATGGACTAGTAGAACTTGTAGACGAGGATAACCAAAGATTGAAAGTTACCGTTTCTATATTTGGCCGTGAAACACCAGTCGAACTAGAATTTACGCAGGTTACCAAACAAACCTAGCGACAGAGCCGTGGGAGGTTAAGACTACGCGAGTCTGATCCGTACCACACAACATAACTAACTCGGTGACCGCGTTCATTGGGTGTTGAAAAAAGGAAGTGGTCAAATGGCCAAAAAATTAGTGGGAACTCTAAAATTACAGATACCCGCGGGAGGAGCTAACCCCTCACCGCCAGTCGGGCCTGCACTAGGTCAGCGGGGCATCAATATTATGGAGTTTTGTAAAGCTTTTAATGCAAAAACTGCGGATATGGAGCAGGGCGCTCCTTGTCCAACTATAATAGAATATTTCCAGGATAAATCTTTCTCGATGGAGATTAAAACTCCTCCTGCTTCATATTACCTCAAAAAGGCAGCAGGGTTGAAGCCCGAGGGAAAACGGAACCGTCCTAGAGGTGCTGAAGCGCCAGGACGGGAGGTGGCTGGCTATGTGACAGCCGCCCAGGTTCGGGAAATTGCTGAAGCTAAAATGAAAGACTTGAGTGCAAATGATGTTGAAGCAGCGATGCAGATTGTTCTTGGGTCTGCTAGATCGATGGGTATTGAGGTGAAGTAATGGGAAATCTTGGTAAAAGAATGACTGAAGCTCGTGCTTCAGTAGATGGAAAAGAAAATTTATCTATCGAAGAAGCGGTTGCATTAGTCAAAGGCAATGCTAAGGCGAAATTTGACGAGACAATCGAGATTGCAATGAACTTAGGTGTAGATACAAGGCATGCAGATCAAATGGTTCGGGGTGTTGTTGAATTACCAAACGGAACTGGTAAAACTGTCCGCGTTGCGGTCTTTGCTAGAGATGCTAAGGCTGATGAGGCCAAAGCTGCTGGTGCTGATATTGTTGGTGCAGAAGACTTGATGCAAACTGTGCAGTCTGGAACGATTGAATTCGATCGATGCATTGCAACACCAGATATGATGCCAGTTGTGGGGCGATTGGGTAAAGTTTTGGGGCCGAGAAACCTCATGCCAAATCCAAAAGTTGGCACTGTTACTACTGATGTTAAGGCAGCAGTGCAGGCAGCAAAAGGCGGAGAAGTTCAATTCAAAGCTGAAAAAGGTGGTGTCGTTCATGCTGGAATTGGCAAGGCGTCTTTTAAAGAAGATAAGCTGATCGAGAACGTAAAGGCTTTTGTAGACGCAGTGGCGAAGGCTAAACCTACTGGTACAAAAGGTGCCTACATGAAGGGCATAACTTTAAGCTCCACAATGGGACCGGGGGTTACAATATCGATAGATAAGGCTAACGCGCATTAGAATAAAAAAAGGGTGCCACCATTGGCGCCTTTTGATAGCTGTTTATTTTCAAATTAATTTGGATAAATACTTTTTTGCTATTGGCAAATAAAAAAAAGTACCGTATACGCGCGGGAATCTTTGGTTTTACGCTAAAGGTTAATGTCCGAGACGGAGGGTTGGTACGACCTATAATTCCTTCCTGAGATGAAAACCGAGTAGATATGCCAAAGGTAAAGATTTAGCCTTGGACATTTTGCCCTCGGGTCATCGTAAAGATTGGACCCTAATAGTCAGCACAAGCTGACAAACATGAGCCGGGGATTCATCCCCATATTTGGAGTAAAATTGTGGATAGAGCAAGGAAAGAGAAAGTGGTCGAAGAACTTGGCCAAATCTTTGAAGGCTCTGGCGTAGTGGTCGTATCCCATTATGCAGGTCTCACAGTTGCTGATATGCAAGACTTACGGGCAAGAGCCAGATCGGCCGATGCATTTGTTCGTGTTGCAAAAAATAGGCTCGCCAAAATTGCACTAGAAGGAAAGCCATGCGAAAGTATGATGGACCTTTTATCCGGTATGACTGTTTTGACATACTCTGAAGACCCTGTAGCTGCAGCTAAAGTTTCTGAAGAGTTTTCAAAGGAGTATGAGAGTTTTGAAATTCTCGGCGGTGCAATGGGTGAAATGTCACTAGATCGAGCCGGTGTAACAGCCGTTTCGAAAATGCCATCTCGTGAAGAGTTGATTTCTTCAATCGTTGGCTGTCTCGGTGCGCCTGCAGCAAATGTCGCTGGTGCAATTGGTGCACCTGCTAGCAGCATCGCTAGTATTGTTTCTACCGTCGAAGAGCGGGCAAATGCGGCGTGATTGGTAATTGGAAGAACTGCGTGTGGAATATTTCATACGTTGGAACACGAAACTTAGAACGGAGAGCTTAAAATGGCTGATCTGAAAAAACTAGCAGAAGAGATCGTTGGTCTAACGC
Source organism: Paracoccaceae bacterium (assembly GCA_902554705.1). GTDB lineage: Bacteria > Pseudomonadota > Alphaproteobacteria > Rhodobacterales > Rhodobacteraceae > Salinivivens. Next base: position 10,339 of record CACDPP010000030.1, on the reverse strand, counting down.
TGCTTGAAGCACAAGAACTTAAGACAATTCTCAAAGATGAATATGGTATCGAACCAGCAGCAGGTGGAGCAGTAATGATGGCTGGTCCAGCTGGAGACGCGGGAGGTGCCGCTGCTGAAGAAAAATCTGAATTTGATGTTGTTTTGAAAAATGCAGGAGCGTCTAAAATTAACGTCATTAAAGAGGTGCGTGGCATAACAGGGTTAGGCTTGAAAGAAGCAAAAGATCTTGTTGAAGCTGGTGGTAAAATCAAAGAAGGCGTAGAAAAAGCTGAAGCTGAAGAAATCAAAGGCAAGCTAGAGGCTGCAGGAGCAGAAGTAGAACTATCATAAATGAATTTATACCCGGTATTTCCGGGTTAACTTATAGGCTGGGAGCGAAAACTCGCTCCCAGCTTCAACTGTCTTAATAAGGGCCTTTAGAAAAAAGGTGTTTTTTCAGATAAGTTGAACGGTCGGGAGACTTTCAGTGGGAAGAAAGTCAAGAATTGACCGTCGTTATCGTCTCAACTTTGCCCGCCGCTGGGTTCCCGACAGCGTGTGTGGATGATGAGAAAGAAAGGTTATATTGACCATGGCGCAATCTTTTATCGGTCGAAAACGTATTCGCAAATACTACGGCAAAATAAGAGAAGTTTTGGATATGCCGAACTTAATAGAAGTTCAAAAATCTTCTTACGATCTGTTCCTTAATTCTGGAGGTCAAGAGTTACCATTAGAAGGTGAAGGTATTCAGGGAGTTTTCCAATCCGTTTTCCCAATAAAAGATTTTAACGAAACTTCAGTTATGGAGTTTGTTGGGTATGAGCTTGAGAAACCAAAATATGATGTTGAAGAATGCCAACAGCGGGATATGACGTATTCTGCACCACTCAAAGTGACTCTTCGGTTAATCGTATTTGATGTTGATGAAGATACTGGAGCTAAATCGGTCAAAGATATCAAAGAACAGGACGTCTTCATGGGTGATATGCCCTTAATGACACCCAACGGAACCTTTGTGGTCAACGGAACAGAGCGAGTTATTGTCTCCCAAATGCATAGGTCACCTGGCGTTTTTTTTGATCATGATAAAGGAAAAACGCATAGCTCGGGGAAGCTTTTATTTGCTTGTAGAATAATCCCATATCGGGGTTCTTGGTTAGACGTTGAATTTGACGCGAAAGACATAGTTTATGCGCGAATTGATCGGAGAAGAAAACTGCCAGTAACAACTTTGCTTTATTCCCTTGGCATGGATCAAGAGGAAATTATGGATGCTTACTATAATACAGTGGATTATAAAGTCTCCAAAGATAAAGGTTGGATAACTAAGTTTTTTCCTGATCGCGTAAGGGGAACGCGTCCCTCCTACGACTTAGTGGATGCAGCTACTGGCGAAGTAGTGGCCGAAGCGGGAAAAAAAGTCACTCCACGTGCTGTTAAAAACCTAAAAGACGATGGGAAGGTAACGGAACTAGTTCTGCCATTTGAGTCAATAGTGGAGAAGTTTGTTGCTAAAGATATGATCAATGAAGAAAATGGTGCTATTTACGTGGAAGCTGGTGATGAACTCACTCTGGAATACGATAAAGACGGAGAAGTGACGGGTGGAACTGTAAAAGAATTAATTGATGCTGGCTTTGAGAGTATACCAGTTCTGGATATTGATAATGTAAACATTGGACCATACATCCGGAATACGTTAGCGCAAGATAAAAATATGAACCGTGAAACAGCGCTGATGGATATTTATAGAGTGATGAGGCCAGGTGAGCCTCCGACAGTTGAAGCTGCATCGGCTTTGTTTGATACCCTTTTCTTTGACAGTGAACGTTATGATTTGTCTGCAGTGGGTCGGGTAAAAATGAATATGCGTTTGGCTCTGGATGCCGAAGATACACAGCGAACTTTACGATCTGAAGATATTGTTTCTTGTATTAAAGCGTTGGTAGAATTGCGAGACGGTAAAGGTGAAGTAGATGATATTGACCACCTAGGTAATCGGCGTGTGCGTTCCGTTGGAGAGTTGATGGAAAATCAATATCGCGTTGGTTTGCTGAGGATGGAACGGGCAATCAAAGAGCGAATGTCCTCTGTTGAAATAGATACGGTAATGCCTCAAGACTTGATAAATGCTAAGCCGGCAGCAGCAGCAGTAAGAGAGTTTTTTGGTTCGTCTCAATTATCACAGTTTATGGATCAAACCAATCCTTTGTCTGAAGTTACCCATAAAAGACGTCTGTCGGCATTAGGTCCAGGAGGATTAACGCGGGAGCGTGCCGGCTTCGAAGTCCGGGACGTCCATGCTACTCACTATGGTAGAATGTGTCCTATTGAAACTCCAGAAGGACCTAATATTGGGTTAATAAACTCCTTAGCTACTTTTGCGCGAGTAAATAAATATGGTTTTATAGAAACTCCTTACAGAAAAGTAGTCGAAGGTCAGGTGACTGATGACGTTCAGTATATGTCTGCAACTGAAGAAATGCGACACACGGTGGCGCAGGCTAATGCCTCACTGGACGAAAAAGGGCGTTTTGTTAATGATCTTGTTTCAACGCGTCAAAATGGTGATTACACCCTCGCTCAAAATGAAAGTGTTGATTTTATTGATGTAAGTCCAAAACAACTTGTTTCGGTAGCTGCGTCTTTAATACCATTTTTAGAAAATGATGATGCTAACAGGGCTCTTATGGGATCAAATATGCAACGTCAGGTCGTTCCACTGTTGAGTGCTGAGGCTCCTTTGGTGGGAACAGGAATTGAAGGAGTCGTCGCCAGGGATTCTGGTGCGGCGATTATGGCAAAGCGAGCCGGTATTATCGATCAGATAGATGCTCAGAGAATTGTTATAAGAGCGACTGAGGACCTTGAGCTAGGCGATGCTGGCGTTGACATTTACAGGATGCGTAAGTTTCAGCGATCAAATCAAAACACCTGTATAAACCAAACTCCTCTAGTTACCGTTGGACAAACTGTTTCAAAGGGCGAGGTTATCGCTGATGGTCCTTCGACTGATATGGGTGAGTTAGCATTAGGCAAGAACGTCGTTGTCGCATTTATGCCCTGGAATGGTTATAATTATGAGGACTCAATTTTAATATCTGAGAGGGTGGCTCGTGATGACGTCTTTACGTCTGTTCACATTGAAGAGTTTGAAGTTGCTGCTCGGGATACGAAGCTTGGTCCTGAAGAAATAACACGGGATATACCAAATGTAGGTGAAGAAGCACTCCGTAATCTGGATGAAGCTGGCATTGTATATATTGGTGCTGATGTGGAGCCTGGTGATATTTTGGTTGGTAAAATTACGCCGAAAGGCGAAAGCCCGATGACCCCTGAGGAAAAATTACTCCGCGCTATATTTGGTGAAAAAGCATCTGATGTGAGAGATACTTCTTTGCGCGTGAAACCTGGCGATTATGGAACAGTGGTTGAGGTTAGAGTTTTTAATAGGCATGGCGTTGAAAAAGATGAGAGAGCTTTACAAATTGAGCGAGAAGAAGTTGAGCGCTTAGCTCGAGACCGCGATGACGAATTAGTGATTTTAGATAGAAACATCTATGCTCGCCTTCGATCGATTATATCTGGAAAAGTTGCTGTTAAAGGGCCAAAGGGCGTGTCGACTAATTCTGAAATTACAGACGACCTTTTAGACAGTTTGATTAAAGGACAGTGGTGGCAATTAGCTCTAGCTGAGGAAGCTGATGCACAAATAGTCGAAGCTTTGAATGAGCAGTATGAAGCTCAGAAAAGAACACTTGATGCTCGCTTTGATGATAAAGTGGAAAAAGTTCGCCGAGGCGATGATTTGCCCCCAGGCGTAATGAAAATGGTCAAAGTATTTATAGCTGTAAAGCGTAAGTTACAGCCAGGAGATAAGATGGCTGGGCGCCATGGGAACAAAGGTGTTATTTCTAAAGTTGTCCCGATGGAAGACATGCCATTCCTAGCTGACGGAACACCTGTAGATTTTTGTCTCAATCCGCTGGGTGTGCCGTCTCGAATGAATGTTGGTCAAATTTTAGAAACTCATATGGGATGGGCTGCTCGCGGTCTGGGCTTACAGATCGACGATGCTTTAAAAGGTTACCGACGAACAGGAGATCTTACTCCAGTAAAAGAAGCAATGCGTCTGGTCTATGGTGATGATGTTTTCGAAGAAGGCATTAAAAACATGGGAGATGAAGCAATCGTTGAAGCAGCAGGGAACGTGACCAAGGGTGTGCCCATAGCAACTCCAGTTTTTGATGGTGCTAAAGAAAGTGATGTTGATGACGCTCTTTCAAGGGCAGGTTTTGATAAATCTGGCCAGTCAATATTATTTGATGGGCGAACTGGTGAGCAGTTTAGCAGGCCCGTGACTGTTGGAGTGAAATATTTACTGAAGCTTCATCACCTAGTGGATGATAAAATTCATGCTCGGTCAACTGGCCCCTATTCGCTTGTCACTCAGCAGCCTCTGGGAGGTAAAGCTCAATTTGGTGGTCAACGATTCGGTGAAATGGAAGTTTGGGCATTGGAGGCTTATGGAGCTGCCTATACTCTACAGGAAATGTTGACTGTAAAATCTGACGACGTAGCTGGTCGAACAAAAGTATATGAGTCAATCGTTAAAGGTGAAGATAACTTTGAAGCCGGTATACCAGAGAGCTTTAACGTTCTTGTAAAAGAAGTACGTGGCCTTGGCCTAAACATGGAACTCCTGGACGCGGAGGATGGTGATTAATCGATAAGCTTAATCACACCCCCTTTTGTCCCTAAATTTGAGGAAATTGAAATGAACCAGGAAATTACAAACAACCCATTTAACCCACTGACTTCGCCGAAAGTTTTTGACGAGATAAAAGTTTCTTTGGCCTCGCCAGAACGAATTTTATCTTGGTCTTATGGCGAAATTAAAAAGCCGGAAACAATCAATTATCGAACATTCAAACCAGAACGAGATGGTCTTTTCTGCGCTCGTATTTTCGGCCCGACTAAGGACTACGAATGTTTGTGTGGTAAGTATAAAAGAATGAAGTACCGGGGCGTCGTCTGTGAAAAATGTGGGGTTGAAGTAACCCTTCAGAAAGTTAGACGGGAGCGAATGGGTCATATTGAGCTGGCCTCGCCTGTTGCACATATATGGTTTTTGAAATCTCTACCCTCTCGAATTGGTTTGATGCTTGATATGACCCTAAGAGATTTAGAGAGAGTTCTTTACTTTGAAAATTATGTTGTCATTGAGCCAGGTTTGACTGACCTCACATATGGTCAAATGATGAGCGAAGAAGAATTCATGGATGCTCAAGATACCTACGGAATGGATGCATTTACTGCAAACATCGGAGCAGAAGCTATTCGAGAGATGCTTGCTGCTATTGATTTGGATGCGGAAGCAGAACAACTCAGAGTTGATTTAAAAGAGGCAACCGGCGAGCTCAAACCAAAGAAAATTATTAAACGTTTGAAGGTTGTCGAGAGTTTTCTTGAATCAGGAAATAGACCTGAGTGGATGATTTTGACCGTTGTACCTGTTATACCACCTGAACTCAGACCTCTTGTCCCACTTGATGGTGGCCGTTTTGCAACGTCTGATTTAAATGACCTATATCGCCGAGTGATTAATCGTAATAATCGTTTGAAAAGATTAATTGAATTGAGAGCGCCAGATATTATCGTTCGAAACGAAAAAAGAATGCTCCAAGAGTCGGTTGACGCTTTATTTGATAACGGACGGCGCGGTCGCGTTATCACTGGAGCTAACAAACGACCGTTAAAATCTTTGTCCGATATGTTAAAGGGTAAGCAAGGACGTTTTCGCCAAAACCTTCTTGGTAAAAGAGTTGATTTTTCTGGTAGATCAGTAATTGTTACCGGTCCTGAATTGAAGTTACATCAATGTGGTTTGCCTAAAAAAATGGCTCTAGAACTATTCAAACCTTTTATTTATTCTCGTTTGGAAGCTAAAGGCCTTTCTTCAACAGTTAAACAAGCCAAAAAACTTGTTGAAAAAGAAAGGCCTGAAGTTTGGGATATATTGGACGAAGTGATAAGAGAGCACCCTGTTATGCTTAACAGGGCTCCCACATTACACAGATTGGGAATACAAGCCTTCGAACCTGTGCTAATCGAGGGCAAAGCAATTCAGTTACATCCACTTGTTTGTTCTGCTTTTAATGCTGATTTTGATGGTGATCAAATGGCTGTTCATGTACCTTTAAGTTTAGAAGCACAGTTAGAGGCGCGTGTTTTAATGATGTCAACAAACAACGTGCTTTCACCTGCTAATGGAGCTCCAATTATAGTTCCATCGCAGGATATGATTCTAGGCCTGTACTATACGAGTATCATGCGTGAGGGAATGAAAGGTGAAGGTATGATCTTTGGTTCTATCGAAGAAGTACAGTTTGCTTTAGATAATGGTGACGTACATTTACATGCTAAGATTACCGCCCGTATTCCACAAATTGATGAGCATGGAATTGAAGTGGAAAAGCGATTTGAAACTACTCCTGGTAGGATAAGAATAGGAGCTTTATTGCCGAAAAACGTCAAGGCTCCGTTTGAATTGGTAAACAATCTTCTAAGAAAGAAAGACGTCCAAAATGTGATTGATACAGTTTATCGTTATTGTGGACAAAAAGAATCAGTAATTTTTTGCGACCAGATTATGTCCGTGGGTTTTCGTGAGGCATTCAAGGCTGGTATCTCATTTGGGAAAGATGACATGGTTATCCCTGAAACCAAATGGTCAATAGTAAACGATACCAGGGGCCAAGTTACGGACTTTGAACAACAATACATGGATGGTCTTATAACTCAGGGTGAGAAATACAATAAAGTTGTTGATGCTTGGTCAAAGTGTAATGATAAAGTTACTGATGCTATGATGGATACAATTTCGGCACCCCAGAAGGATGATGTGGGTGCTGAGGCAGAACCGAATTCAGTTTACATGATGGCGCATTCAGGTGCTCGAGGTTCAGTCACTCAAATGAAGCAACTTGGAGGCATGCGGGGGTTAATGGCCAAGCCGAATGGTGATATTATTGAAACCCCAATTATTTCCAACTTTAAGGAAGGTTTGAGCGTACTTGAGTATTTTAACTCCACACACGGCGCTAGGAAGGGACTGTCTGATACCGCACTCAAAACTGCTAATTCAGGTTATCTTACTCGTCGTCTGGTGGACGTAGCTCAAGATTGTATCGTTCGCATGCATGATTGTGGAACAGATCAATCAATTACGGCTGAACCCGCCGTAAATGATGGTGAAGTTATAACTTCTTTGGCAGAACGAGTTTTAGGGCGTGTTGCTGCTGAAGACATCAAGGTACCTGGTTCGGAAGAAATAATTGCCACAAAAGGCCAATTAATTGATGAGTTAATAGCTGACTCAATCCATGAAGCTGGACTTGTCTCTGTGAGAATTAGAAGTCCACTAACTTGTGAAGCTGAGGAAGGTGTCTGCGCTATGTGCTATGGGCGTGATTTGTCCAGAGGTACAATGGTCAACACGGGTGAAGCCGTTGGTATCATAGCGGCACAGTCGATTGGTGAACCTGGCACACAGTTAACGATGCGTACTTTCCATATTGGCGGGGTGGCCCAAGGCGGGCAACAGTCATTCTTAGAATCAAGTCAAGATGGAAAAATTGAATTTGATAATGCCGCAACCTTAAAAAATGCATCTGGCGACATTCTTGTGATGGGTCGCAACATGAAACTTCGGATCGTTGATGAACATGGAGTTGAGAGGGCTAATCATAAACTAGATTATGGAACAAAACTATTTGTCAAAAAAGGTTCTAAAGTAAGACGTGGTGACAAATTGTTTGAGTGGGATCCATATACGCTTCCAATCATTGCTGAAAAAAAAGGTACTGCCAAGTTTGTCGATCTAGTTAACGGCGTGGCTGTGCGAGAAGATACTGACGATGCGACTGGGATGACACAAAAGATCGTAGTCGATTGGCGTACGGCGCCAAAAGGTAATGATCTGAAGCCTGAGATAATCCTAATGGATGATAATGGAGAGCCAGTTAGAAATGATGCTGGAAACCCATTAACATACCCGATGTCTGTTGATGCTATTTTATCAATTGAAGATGGAGCAACAGTTAAAGCAGGTGATGTAGTTGCGAGAATTCCGCGAGAAGGAGCTAAGACAAAAGATATTACTGGTGGTCTTCCGCGGGTTGCGGAGCTCTTTGAAGCCAGGCGTCCTAAGGATCATGCTATTATTGCCGAGATTGATGGTTATGTTCGGTTTGGTCGCGATTACAAGAATAAGCGCAGAATTTCTATCGAGCCCGCTGATGAGAGTTTGGACACCGTGGAATATATGGTCCCAAAAGGTAAACATATTCCTGTAGTTGAAGGTGATTTTGTCCAAAAGGGTGATTACATCATGGACGGAAACCCAGCCCCACATGATATCTTATCCATAATGGGGGTTGAAGCTTTAGCAAACTACATGATTGATGAGGTTCAGGACGTTTATAGGCTTCAGGGTGTTAAAATTAACGACAAGCACGTTGAAGTTATTGTGAGACAGATGCTTCAGAAGTGGGAGATAAGCGATAGTGGCGACACAACTTTACTTAAGGGTGAGCACGTTGATAAGCTTGAATTTGATACAGCGAATGAAAAGGCTGTATCAAAAGGAGATAGACCTGCGCAAGGCGAACCTATTCTTCTGGGTATAACAAAAGCGTCTTTGCAAACTAGATCTTTTATATCGGCTGCTTCATTCCAAGAAACAACAAGGGTGCTTACAGAAGCTTCTGTTCAAGGAAAGAGAGATAAGTTGGTTGGGCTTAAAGAGAATGTTATTGTGGGTCGTTTAATACCAGCTGGTACAGGTGGTGCTACTCAACAAATACGGCGAGTTGCTTCGGATCGCGATAATATTGTGATAGAGGCTCGTGAGGAAGAAGAACGTCAAGCTGTTGCTTTAGCTGCTCCAACAGAAGAAACTGAAGAATAATAACTGATATTATATACACCTGCTACTTTGAGTAGGTGTATATACTCCTTCACTTCTATAATTACTTACCATATTGAATTTAGGGATCCCTTGTTTGGGAGGTTTGGCCTTTTATGTCAGATAATTTTCGTGGTGCTTTACTAATGATGATATGCATGAGCGCGTTTGTACTCAATGACGCTTTTGTTCGGCTTGCGGGGAACAGTCTTCCACTAGCTCAAATATTATTTATCAGAGGATTGCTTACAACCGTCGTATTATTAATTTTTGCGATTTATAGAGGCTTATTTAGCCTTACTGTACCCAAAAGGGACAAGTGGAGAATTTTTTTTCGCTCAGTTGCTGAGGCACTTACAGCTTATTTCTTTCTGACTGCTGTCATGAATATGCCATTTGCCAATGTAACTGCTATCTTACAAATTCTGCCTATGACCGTTACTTTGGCGGCGGCTTTTGTATTCAAAGAAAGGGTCGGATATTTTCGTATTACATTGATTATAATAGGTTTTTTTGGTGTAATTCTAATTATCAACCCTTCAGCCGATGGTTTTAATTTGTATGCTATTTATGCATTAATCGCGGTTTTCTTGATAACGATCCGCGATTTAATTACCAGACAATTATCCAGTGAAGTCCCCACACTCTTACCGACGGTTTCGGCGTCTATAGGCGTGCTCTTATTCTCGGTAATTTTAATGATAAATACACCCCTTCAACCGCTTAATGCGCAAAACATTATCTATATTTTTTTAGCGGCTTTTTTCATAATCTTTGGCTATTACACAGCTGTTTTAGTGATGCGTAGTGGAGAAATCTCTTTTATTTCTCCATTTAGATATAGTGCAATTTTATTCGCTTTGATTTTAGGTTTCATTTTTTTCAATGAACAGCCTAACAAAACAGCTCTTCTTGGAATAGTGATCGTTATGTTGTCTGGTATTATTTTAATGGTGAGAAACAGAGCGGTTCAAAAAAAAATTACTAGAGAATAAGCAATATTTAAGTGCTAGGTCATTTTTTATGCAAGCACGAGTATCCAATAAATATGAAAAGAGAAGCCTTGTGCCTCAAAGCAATAGTTAATTCTATATTTCTATTTCTTCGCTTCATTTTTTTCTCGAATTTTTGATTTTATAAAGTCAGCAGCTAAGCCTACTCGCGCCAGTTTTGTAATTTCATCTTGGCTGAGTTTCGTTAATGGCTCTTGATTTTTAGAGAACCATTTCAATATTTCGATTTCGTTTTTTGATAGGCTGTACGGATCACTTTCGAAACGTTTCGAAAGTTTACTGATTACCCCATCAAAAGTTTTAACATGTGTTTGTTTCATATAATTTAGTACGGCTGAAAAGATAAAATGTTTAAAAGATAAAAAATTATTATT
>CACDPP010000029.1 GCA_902554705.1 Paracoccaceae bacterium | reverse complement strand
GCCTTCGTGGTGGTTTCGACACTATTTGCGCTTATCTATATACCGTTTACGTTGGCATTTCTGCTATCTTAATTTTGCTAGTGAGTGAACTAACTATTCAAGAAATCATTTTGGTCATCTTGATAAAAATAAATTAATTGTTTTAATCCAATACCAATTCTACGGCAATTTCCAAGTCTGCCCAAAACTCGTTGCAACTAATTTCTAGGCATTTTTTAAACCACTCGCCAGAAAAGTTGGGCTCTTCTTTATCTGTATCATATGCGTCTAAAATAATTTCCATCGCTACCGGACTGGTGAAGTTAATTTGCTCATAATAACTCAGAGGCCTCGAGGCTTTTCTTTTTTCCATGACAGTTTTTGCAAATGTTTTTGCGTAATAGCAATTTTGTAAAGAGATCTCTAATTCGTGAGATGCTGCCCTAAGTTTGTTAGCAGGTAAAATAGTTATAAGTGTACTAACCGATATAAATGATATGGTGAGCAGGTTGTTTCTCATTTAATTGATCCAACTAACATCCCTTATAATTCTTAATCACGCATTCTTTTCCTAGCCTACCTGCCTGTTCAATTTGGGTTGTGGCCATTAATTCTGCTAGCAGTTCTGTTAGTTCTGAGCCCATCTCAAAACCATTTAATGAAGCTTGATTAGCCCACATATAGGCGTACACTAGGTTCTCGGGCACACCCTTTCCTAAATAATACAATCGCCCAAGATTGTACTGAGCAAGAGCATTGCCTTGTTCTGCTGCAAGGGTATACCATTTTACTGCCGTCTTGTAATCTTGATTTACACCTATTCCTTTTCGATAAGCATTCGCTAACTCAATTTGAGCAGCAAGGTCACCTTGTTTAGCCAAAGTTTCTAACCTTTTGAGGTTTGTTCCATTCTGAGCACTAACAGAGGTAGAGATTATGAATAATGAAAGTAGTAGGACTAACTTCTTCACTTTTTACTCGCATCTCTAGCAGCATTATCTTCTGTTAAGTAACATGCGGAATTTAGGTAACTTTTTCCAGATGCTGCTATAAAATTGTTTCCTATGGTACAAATAAAAATACGTCCCTTGTAAGCTACTCCGACCTCTGCCTGGCCCACTGCATCAATAAAAATAGTTGCCTCAGATTTGCTATAAAGGATTTTACCATTTTCCAAAATTGTAGAAGACATTATTTCTTGCGCAGAAGTGGAAGTATTTAGTCCAATAATTATAGAAAAGATAAGAAGTAGTTTTTTCATTTTATTCTTCTTATTGGTTATTATCAAATTGCAACAAAGCAGTTGATTATCCGGATATTACATCCATCGTATAGATTTTATAAACACAGCCATTGTTTTTGTCCCACTGAATTTCTTCTTCAGTATTAAGGAAAGCACCCATTCCATCCATATTGGTAATCTTGCCTAACCAAATAAACTCATTATTTCCAGCATCAGCTAATTTCCATTCAGAACAAAACTCACTGGCACCGCGTGCCATATTATGTTCAACTCTCGACCTTAAGGTTTCAACACCGGTATCAATCGTTCCATGAATACACATATTCATCTTAGGATTACCCTTCTCAAATTAATATTATTACTTAACCTATCATAGTGTAGTTTCGGACCAACCAAATAATAAATGACGCATCGTCAGTTATCTATCGGTATTCGTTTTCCAAAATTCAAGACCATACCCGACCGTAAAAAATCTGCTACCTCTTGTATGTTCATTATTAAATTTTTCAGGTTTCAAATTTCATTTTAACTTGTTTAATCGAGTTGCATTGTTATTATTTTCAAGAAATATCCATATAGCGGAGCGAGAAGTGCCACAGCTAACGCAGGCATGATGGCAGAAAAATCCATTTGAGCAGCATAATCGGTACCAGCAATAAGAGTTATGCCTACAATTAAACCTAACCATCCACCGCGAACACACCCGTCGCCAAAGCGTGTGACTTTACTTTCACCATCCTTTGCGCCAAGCGTATGTCCAAGGCCAACTCCAATAACAAAAATTATTGATAGTAAGTCTAGGGCTCGCTCAAGACCTCCGCCCAGTGTAATTCCACCACCAACTACTAGCAGGATAATTGCTGCGCCCAAATATCTATTCATTTTGCTTACCTTTTTTAAGTTCATATTCAATTTTAAGATTTGAGTTTTAGCCTAATGGCATAATGATATTTTGTTAAGCCAGAGCCTGATCATTAATATTATTATTGACGTAAGGTTTTCTTAGGCGTTCACTTAAAGCAGTTAATTAAAATTTTTAGGAGGGGTCAAAATGGCTGTTTACGTAATTGCAGAAATAAAAGTTACGGATGATAAGTGGGTTCCAGATTATGCTGCGAATGTTCATCCGATTGTGGAAAAACACGGTGGGAAGTACTTGTCTAGAAGCGCAAATATCAAAGTTTTGGAAGGAGAGGATAGAGGTAATACATTTATCGCCATCCTACAGTTTCCAGATGCAGCTTCTGTAGAGGCATTTGCAACAGATCCGGATTATGCTCCGCATGGCAAAGCGAGACAAGAAGGTGCTATCAATAGCTTTCAGTTAATTGACGATACTGATGCGGCTGGTACAATACCTTATTTAGCAGCTGGTTGATTAATAGTTTTAATTTTTGAACTGCTAGCCTATTGCCTCTATAGGCTAGCCATTTGCAATTTTTAATTCACCAAATCTGATACGGGTCAGATGTAGTAGGCCCTTTTGTAGTTATAGTAAAACTTCGATGAAGTTTCTCCAGATTTTACCATCCAGTTAGTAAAAGCATTCCATATGTTTTTCATTATTCAAATCCTGAAAGATCTATCGAAATCCATAAAACTACAAAAGGGAACCAAATAGACATAAGTTTGCATTACTGCCATGCGTTTAACGAAGGTCTACTACATTTTGGTTTTTAAATTTTTCATCAAAAAAGAGTTATTATTTGAGTCAGTTAATATTATTGGGTTGCCTTGAACATTATTTTAAACAATACGGTACTTTCTTGGATATGAGTAAGTAAATTAAAAAAGGCCTTACATATGAAAAAAATTATCACTTCTTTCCTTCTTTTTTTGGTTATTTCTTCTAGTGCTTCTGCTAATTCTGCAGTTTTAGGTTTGGGGTTAGACAGTTGTGCAAAAGTAATTGAAAATGTGGAGAAAAACGATGATCTCGGTGCTGCATTTAAAACAGCTTATACGTCATATATTATGGGTTTCTTCAGTGGTGTTAATGTAGTTTATGAAGATGACACAGGACTGGAGGGATTTGAGGGCCTGTATTCAGAAGTTTTAGCAAATTGTAAGGCTGCTACCGACGCAAGCTTTATTGCAGCAATAATAAATCTTTATGCGGAACTAAAAAAGTAAGATTTAATTATTTTTTACAAAACGTGGAGTTATTCATCATTTTTTTTTGGTTAACCTTTTTTAATTGTATGAAGCTACAACTAGCCCAGAGCAGGCGTCCGTTCTGCTTTCGCCAAAGAATTCTAACATATGGTCAATGCTGTCCAACCATTCGATGCCGGATATCTCATCATCGCCCGTTTTATCTATTTCATCATACTCCATAATGCTCAGATATTCATCATTTCCTATTGATACTAAGCGCATCAAAATTGAGTTTGAATAATTATAGGCATTTATTGCATTGATAAATTCATCCTCAAACCCTGATTTTAGTTTGTATCTTACCACAGTCATGATGTTCATTAGTTCCCTCCAATTATAATTAGAATGTTATTTTATGAGAATTTTTTGGCAGGCTAAACAATTAAAATTGTGTTTAATTTGACAGAACATGCCAATATTTAGTAATATATGAAAAAATAATAAAAATATTTTGAGTTTATTGAGCAAAAAGTTTGAACATGATTAACTATAATGATGCGTTTAACAGTGCAAAGTTAATTCCTGGAGCTCACCGTTATTTGCCGGGTTGGAAAACGAAATCAAAGGCATTTCGGGCAATGATGAGTGAGCAAAGCAAGTCACAAATCGACTTCGTTTATGACGAAGAAACCAATCTGTCGATGGATGTGTTTAGTCCTGGACCATATGTTGAAGCAACAGTTATTTTTTTATATGGCGGTTTTTGGACAGATTACGAAAAATCAATATTTTCTTATCTGGCTATGGGGCCGGTATTGAATAACATGCGCGTAATTATACCGACCCTTCCCAGATGTCCTGATGCAACTATCCCGGAAATAAATAAATCTTTTAATAAATGCCTTCGGGTGGTTTGTAGAAGGTTTACAGGTGATATTTTGCTAGTTGGGCAGCAAAGTGGAGCCCATGTAATCGGTCGGAGCATTATTAAGGGCGAGATGCCAAAAGCGATTTTGGATCGAATTAAACATGTAATGTTAATTTCTCCGATATCAGATTTAAAACCACTGCTCTATACCGACAAAAAGGATGAATTACACCTAACAGAAGAGGTTGCGAATTCTGAAACATTGTCCAGTCTAGATCCGGCTGAGAAAATGAAAGTAACGATCTGGGTTGGGTCAGATGAAAGGCCAATATATATAGAACAAGCCCAGGAATTAGCGACTGCGTGGCGTTGCGCCTGGGTTAAATCCAGAAATAGGCACCACTTGGACATAACTGATGGGCTTGGAAAAAACACCTCACAGCTGATGAATACTCTTATGGCTTATCGTTTTTAATGATTATTTTTACTATTTTTAAGTAAATTTACTGGTATCATTCTCCTACATTTGAAACTCAGTAGGTTGAAATATTGAAAATGATTGCTGAAAAAAGTAAGGGCAAAGTCAATTTTATCCATATTTCGCCCTTGGCTCTTGTCACTTTATCGGCATGTAAGTTTGGTCAAAATAATAGCGACCCTGCCAGCTCATCAGTTACTGGTCATATTATTAAAGGTCCACTTAACAACGCATTAGTATTTTTAGATCTCGACGGAGATAAGGTTTTAGATGATAACGAACAATTTATAAGAACCGACGCTACTGGTGGGTTTACAATAAATACCACGGCTACAAATTATGAGATTGTTGCACTTACCGATGACAGCACAGTGGATGCCTCTTCTGGGGCCGTGCTTTCTGGTGTAACTTTGAGTGCCCCAAAAGGTGCTGCGGTTGTTACTCCCACAACCACGTTGATGCAAGAAGGCGGGCTGACAGCAGAAGAGGTCGCGGAAGTTTTGCAATTACCAGATGGCGTGGATCCTTTAACATTTAACCCTTTCGAAGCTGGTGTTGATGCAGCTAAGGCGCTTGAAGTTGAAAAAGTTAGTCAACAAATCATGACGGCTGTAAGCTCTTTTGCTTCGGCTGCAGAAGGGGCAGGTGCATCTAAGGCAGGTGCATTTACAGCTGCTTTAACATCGGTCGTTGATGTGGTTAAAGTTAAAGCCGCTGGGGATCAAAAGATCGACTTTTCTGCGACTGTTGATCTTGACTTAATAAAGGCTAAAGTTGCGGATGAGGCAGAAAAGGTTGCCACGGCAGAGGGATCTTCTGGGTTCGATAAAACGGCATTGGCTAACCTAGTAAACGCTACGACTACATCTATTAAAAATGTTAATGATCAAATAAAAACCGTAACGGATCTAACTTCAGATGCATCTAAGAATGTTTTTTCAACAATGCAGGTTTTGGCAGAGCAAGTTAAAACGGCTGCTGTAGCTGAAAAGGCCAGCAAAGGAACTGGTTCAAGTTCAATTGAATTTACTAATCTCACAAAAGTTCAGACCGCAGCATCAAATTCAGCACCGAAAGATTTGACTCTCTCTAATAATGCTATCATGGAGGGTTCAAAATCTTTAATTATAGGTTCTTTAAACACGATAGATGCTGATCAAGCCAATGGAGTTGCTTTCAAATATGAAATAGCCGAAGCCAAAGGTACTGATCACAGTTTGTTTTCAATCAATAGCAAGGGAGAATTAGTTTTAAATAAAACTCCTGATTACAGTCAACAACACTTTTACAAACTATTTGTTACAACAACAGACTCAGGCGGAAAAAAGTTTTCGAAAGAAATAATAGTCAATGTGACACCTGACCCACATGAAAATTTTCTGGTGAAGTTTAAGGTTAAATATGTTGAAGAGGGTGATGTTGGAGCAGAGTATAATACAACCTTAGGGCAATCTAAGGCAGCTTATGAAACATTTCTTGGCCGAATGTTCAACAATATGGATAATATTGATAAAGCAATATCGGCGGTTTTTCCAGATGAACATGGAGGAAGCCCTAGTGAATCTGAAGGCGGTCATGGTGTATCCGGGGGTTCGGGAAGCGGTAGTGGAGGACCTCCAAATTATGCACAAATATTTGGTGCGTTAGCATCTAGTGCTCGGCCAGTAATCGCCGAGTCAGGAGAAACATTTTCAGTCACTTATCCAGTAGCCAATGGTGACGATTGGAAAATGACTATAAAAATAAATGGATATACCGCAGACTCTAGTAATGCCTATGGCGCTAAAGGTGGAGATGGCAAAGTTGTAGATTTTTTTGATCCAATGACATGGACAGTTGCTGGAGGATTTGAGTCAATTGAGCTCTTCAAAGGTTCAGCGAAAGCTTTTTCAGTAACAGCTACTAATACAACCATGTTGATTAAAGGCGAGGCCGGGTTCGCTTCGGGTTTTAGCAATGGAGATGTTGGTGCCGTATCCGTACAAGGTGACTTTTCAAAGGCTAATGTGGATAACGTTTTTGATATTCTTGATCAATTAAGTGTTAATCCCTCATCTTCATCATCTTCATCATCTTCATCATCCAGTGGAGATCCATTTGGCGGCTCACATAGTCATAGTAGTTCAAGTGGCAGCAGTAGTTCTTCCTCTAGTAGTAGTAGTTCTTCCTCTAGTAGTAGTAGTTCTTCCTCTAGTAGTAGTAGTTCTTCCTCTAGTAGTAGTTCTTCCTCAGGGCCGAACTATACGATCAATAAGGTTTTAATTTACGCTAAAGATGGCTCATCAGATGGACTTACTGACGCTGCAACTGGTCAAGCTGAAATTGCAAAGGGGTCATTATCCTTGAAAATAGGTGATTATACCATGTCGCTTGTTTCGCAGCAATTACCTGAATACATCACCGGTGGTGACCTTTTTGACTTCGCTACTGTTGATCTTCTTGATGTAGAGGAAATCATTAAGGATGGTGTTGATGGCTTGTTTACACTCAATCACGCTACCCATGGTGACATAGTGATAATTGAGTCAGACATGTCCTCTGCTGCTGGAAAATCTATAGTAATAGGGAGTGGAGACACCTTTGGTTCCTATCAGGGTCAAAGATTTGTTTCTGATTCAAACGATGTAGTGGCCGCCTATTTCGATTTTGGCGACGTGGCTGTCACCGATGCCCAATTTGCTACTTACTGGGATAGCATTGACGGAATTACTGATATGTTTAGTGAAATTGTCTAACTATTTAACAGTATTTATTAACTGTATCGTGATCTGAGAAGGTTCTTTTGGACCTTTCCCATGCTATTTCTAGGTAGCTCTTTCACTATGGTATACTGGCTTGGGTGTTTGTAACGCGCAACGTGGATTGTAAAATTTTCTTTGATTTTATCTATATCAAGTGCCGTATCGTTTTCTGAAACAATTACAGCTATAGGTGTTTCTCCAAAGTCAGGATGTGGGATACCAATAACCGCACTTTCCAAAACACCATCTTGATCATCAATGAAAATTTCTAGTTCTTTTGGGTAAATATTATATCCACCAGAAATTATGAGATCTTTTTCTCGGCCAACTATATGAATATATCCATCTTCATCAATTTTTCCTAAATCACCGGTAATGAAGAAACCATTTTCCCGTAATTCTGCTTTGGTTTTCTCAGGTAACTTCCAATATCCTGCGAAGACATTAGGCCCTCTAACTTCAATTTGTCCAATTTCGTTCCTTGATAGAGCATTCCCTGTTTTAGGGTCTGTAATTTTTAGTTCAACACCGGGTAAGGGTAGGCCAACGGTGCCCGCTCGCCTTTCGCCTTTATAAGGATTTGAGGTATTCATATTAGTCTCAGTCATGCCATATCGTTCAAGTATTCTGTGCCCGGTTATTTTTTCGAATTGGATGTGTGTTTCTGAAAGTAGAGGCGCAGAGCCAGATACAAATAATCGCATGTGTTTGACTAGTTCTTTGTTAAATCGCTTGTCTCTAAGCAAGCGCGTGTAAAAGGTTGGCACGCCCATCATCGTAGAAGATTTTGGTAATTTTTTTATAATATCATCTAGATCGAATTTTGGCAGAAATATTAAACTTCCACCAGCTGAAAGTATAACATTAGTGGCAACAAATAATCCGTGCGTATGAAATAAAGGAAGCGCATGCAGCAGTACGTCTTTTTGGCTAAACTGCCACTCTGACATCAGTGTACTGCCATTTGATAAGAGATTAGCTTGGGTGAGCATCGCTCCCTTCGATTTTCCAGTTGTTCCCGAGGTGTAAAGCAATGCGGCAAGGTCTTTTTCTGAACGCGCTACCGTTTCAAAATTTTCAGGTGCGGAGTTTGCTTTATCAATAATTGAACCTGTGGAATTACCGTTTAATGTTTCAAATAGTACGCCAAGTTTTTGGTTTATAATTTTTAAATCTTCTTTGTTTTTTTCATCGCAAATAATTAAACGGGCTTCGCTGTTTTCAATGAAATACTTGAGTTCATCGACTGTGTAGGACGGGTTAAGAGGTAAAAACACTAATCCTGCTTGCGCGCATGCTGCATAGATGTTGAGCATTTCAGGAGATTTTTCAATTTGAATTGCTACACAATCCCCAGGTTCTAAACCTATTTCAACCAATGTATTCGCAATCCTTCCGCTCGTTGCCAAAAATTGCCGGTAAGTAATAGTCTTACCATCGAGTAGATACAAAAATGGGTTGTCGTTGTCCGAATGCACTCCAAATAGATTGTCATATAATGGATTATTCATTTTGCTCTAGGTTCATTTCATATGTTTGCATTACAGGATTTGCTTGTGAGGTCTATCAAGTTTTTACTATTTTTCATTTAACTTACCAAAATCTGGCACCAAAGAATTATTAAAATTGTCCAGAATTACAATGATTTTTGTTGACTTTTATTAATTCAAACGAACGAATGCAATTATACATGTGCGATGTCAATTTTGTGTCATCGCACAAAGTGTATTATTAGAATCGAGTTACTAACTTTACGTTGGGAGGACGCAATGAAGTTAAACTTAAAAAAACAATTTTCAACATTAGCTCTTGTCACTAGTTTTGCAGCTACTGCAAGCATGTCACTGGCAGGCGAGTGCCGAGTGGCCGAAGCTAGTATGGATAAGCCAGGCGGTTTTCCAGACCGTGCTTTGACGATGATCGTTCCGTACGGCCCAGGTGGAGGATCGGGGCAGGTTGCAGCCGCAATGGCTGAGGCAGTAACAGGACTTACCGGCGTAAGTATAAACAGAGATCACAAGCCTGGTGGTTCTGGAACAGTAGGTATGACAGCGTATATGGCTGCCCCTGCTGACGGTTACAATGTTTTAGAGCATATTGATGATGCCTCTTCAGCCCATGCGCTCGACTCTAGTCGACCTAATCCTGCAGAGGATTTAATACCGCTCGTAGTATCACAGGTGACCTTTTCGCAAATTTATATCAGGTCAAATGAAACTCGTTACACTGATTGGCCAAGTTTTGTGGCTTGGGTGCAAGCGCAAGATGGTAAAGCAACAATCGCCAATGTATCTAAAGAGGGTTCTATGGAACGCGTTATTATGAAGTTCATTACTGAGGCTTCTGATATGCAAATTCAGCAGATTTCTTTTGATAAAGGTGCTCCACGGTACGGTGCTTTGTTAGGTGGTCAAGTTGATGCCTTATTTGAGCAGCCTGGTGATGTTAGAAAATTTCTAGACGCTGGAAACTTTAAACCGATCCTTACGGTCTTCAACGAACGACCTGGCGTGTTTAGTGATGTTCCAACTCATAGAGAAATGGGTATGGATTTCGAGCCACTACTCCGTTTTAGAGGTTTTTATGTTCATAAGGACGCACCTTCTGACCGTGTAGATTGGTTAAAGTGGGCTTTCCAGAGAGCATATTGCGAGGATAGTTATCAAGCATTCAATGATAGTAAGTTTATGAATGTGATTGATAGTTATCGGGATACAGCTGGTGCGATTGATATGATTAACGCAGCAATTGTTCAGTACCGTGATGTGTATAAAGAAATGGGTTTAGACGTTAAGTAAGCGATATTATCGTTATAATTCATCCGCTCGCGGCACATGTCGCGAGCGGTTTAAACAATATGAAGAGAACAAATGGGCAAATTGGGTAGAACAGATATTTTTGAAGCTGTTTTTTGGCTTTTAATTGCCATTATATTTTATGCATTCAGTTTTAATTTTAACCAGCCGATAGAAATTTACAAATTTGGGGCAACAGGTTGGCCAAGAGTAATATTGTTTTTGATGGCTCTGGTCGCTTTAGGTAATTTTTACCATGCTTTTTCTAAAGGCTCCAAGGCTCAAGAGGGTCGGGTAGGTGCAAAGGAAAATGATGATCCAATTGAATATACGTCCGCAAGTCAATATTTTAAAACTGGTATGGTTTTAATATTACCTCTGCTGTATGCCGTGTCTTTAAAGCCAGTTGGTTTTTATTCAGGAACTCCAATTTTCATAGCGTTAATAATGATCGCCTGGGGTGAAAGAAGGGTGCGCTTTATATTAACAAATACAATTTTGATTTATGCAATTCTAATTGGTTTGTTTATGCTTGTCTTGAATGCTCCATTGCCTCAGGGAAATATGTCTCCTTTTTATGATATCAGTGCTTTTATGTTAAAAACGAAAACGCAATTGGATCAAATGTTTTAATGGTTTGCTATGATTGAAAATTTTTTAGTTGGTACCGCTACACTTTTTGGGGATCCTTTCACCATAGGTATTTTTATTTTTGGTGTTCTGGGGGGAATGCTCTTTGGAGCGATACCTGGTGTAAGTATGCTTACTCTTGCTGCGATACTTCTTCCTTTCACTGCGGATCTTTCTCCTGCTCAAGGTGTTATGTTATTTGCTGTCATTTACTGCACGGGAACTTATGGAGGCGCTATAACGGCAATCTTATTTAATATTCCTGGCGCTCCGGAAAATGCGCCTACGGCGTTTGATGGTTATCCTATGACCCAAAAGGGCATGGCTGGTAAAGCTGTGGGGGCGGCAGTTCTATGTTCTGCAATTGGAGGTGTGGCTTCAGCATTAGTAATGATGAGCGCAACAGAACCACTTGCTCAATGGGCTATCATGAATATTGGCCCACCAGAAATTTTTGCATTAGTATTTTTTGGATTGGCCGTAGCGTCGTCTGTTGGAGGAAGAACAATATGGAAGGGATGGCTTTCAGTTCTTCTTGGTTTATTAATTGCCACTATTGGTCAAGATCCAGTAGGTGGAATTAATCGTTTCAATTTTGGCTACTCTGATTTAGCGGCTGGGATCGCTTTTGTGCCGGCAATTCTTGGTTTTTTTGCTGTCTCAGAAATTTTTATTCAGGCAGAAAAAAATGTAAGTGGTAAATATTCGGCTCCAAAGTTCAATGTAGATTTTCCATCATTTTTTGAATTATGGGCGCATAAAATAGCAGTTGTCCGGTCCATTTTTGTGGGTTTTTTCTGTGGCATTTTACCTGGTATTGGGGCCACATTGGCTGCTTTCATGGGATATGGAGAAGCAGTTAGATGGTCAAAAAATAAATCCGAGTTCGGTACAGGAAAACTTGAGGGGGTTATTTCCTCTGAAACAGCCAATAACGCGGCAACTGGTGCGGCAATGATACCATTGTTAGCATTAGGTCTTCCTGGTGGTGCATTGACAGCAATGATGGTGGCAGTTTTTCAAATGCATGATTTAGAACCTGGACCTTTGGTATTTTATAACTCTCCTGAACTTATTTGGATAGTATTTGCAGCCATGTTCTATGCAAATCTCTCAATTTTATTTGTTGGGTTAATAGAGACAAAAACAATTTTATACTTATTGAAAATCCCTTTTCAGTTTCTTGCTCCTATGATCCTTATGCTTGCGAGTATTGGCGCTTATATAAGTCGTGGCTTAGTACTGGATGTTATTGTGATGTTCATTGCTGGAATTATAGGATTTTTACTGCGTCGCTCGGGCTACTCAATTCCAGGTATTGTCTTGGGCTTAATTCTTGGAAAAATAGGAGAGCAGAATTTTGCCCAGGGTATGCAAATGGTGCATTATGATTTGGGAACTTATTTTTCTCGTCCGATTTGTACGATATTGATTGTAGCGGGGGTTTTAACTCTTTTAAAAAGTTTGCATTCTGCTTTCTTCCAAAAGCCTAAAGTTATATAAAATAGGATAGTTTTATGACTAACTCTGCAGAGATTGACGAAATAGATCTTCTGGTTGATAGAGCACGAATTGTTCAGGAAAAATTTGAAAAAAATGGATCGCAAGAACTCTTTGATCTAGCTTGCCAAGCTGTTGGTTGGGCTCTTATGGAGCCTAAACAAAATCAAAAACTTGCAGAGCTTGCTGTCAGGGAAACAGGACTTGGAAATGTTTCAGATAAAATTAAAAAAAATCATAATAAAACTTTGGGTCTGTTAAGAGATATAAAAGATGTGAAATCTTTCGGCCATGTTTCTGAAGATAAAGAAATGGGTCTTAGCACATATCTTAGGCCAAAGGGTGTGGTTGCTGCTATTGTTCCATCTACTAATCCATTAGCCACTCCAGTAAATAATATTATAAATGCTTTAAAATGTGGAAACTCGATTATAGTTGCTCCTTCCCCGAAGGGTGCGCGGCCACTTAAAGAGCTATTGTCATTAATCCATAAAAATCTTTCGAAGATTGGTCTAGATCTAGATTTGGTGCAAATGGTGCCGGTGCCTCCTAGTAAAGCAAAAACAAATAGGCTTATGCAACTGGCTGATATGCTGGTCGTTACGGGGTCACAAAATAATGTCAAAGCTGGATATTCATCAGGCACCCCGGCTCTGGGTGTCGGTCAAGGTAATGTGGTTACAATAATTGATGAAACTGCTGATACGCAGGCAGCAGCTGCCAAGATAGCAATTTCAAAAACGTTCGATAATGCGACGTCATGTTCGTCAGAAAACTCAGTTATTGTAATTGAAGAGGTTTATGAGGAAACGGTTCAATGTCTTAGCGATGAGGGAGGATTACTCTTAAACGAGGAGGAGGCCGACCATCTAATCGATATCCATTGGAAAAATGGAAAAATGACCACCGATCTTTTAGCTCAAGATATAGACGTAATAATTGATAAGGTTGGTTTGAGACAAAGAGCAAGTGAAAATACAAAGTTTCTTATTTTGCCTACGAATAAAGCTGGTCCAGATGAAATAGTTTGCGGTGAAAAAATGTCCCGTTTTTTAACTTTGTATAAGGTTAAGACCTTTTCTGAAGCTATTGATTTAGCAACTAAAATACAGGAATATCAAGGAGCTGGTCACTCTTTAGGGATACATACGCAAAATGAAGAAAGAGCACATCGAATTGCCATGTCGGCTAAAACTTGCAGGGTTATTGTAAATCAAGCCCACTGTTTTGCCACTGGAGGTTTTTTCAATAATGGACTTCCTTTTTCCCTATCTATGGGGTGTGGAAGCTGGGGCGGCAATTCAATCGATGGAAATCTTAATTGGGAACATTTTGTCAATAAAGTAAGAGTTGTCCAAACAATTGCGGAAAATAAGCCAGATTTAGAGGAGATTTTTGGAGATTACTGGGGGGAAACTTCTCAGTGAGTGAAATTAAGCTTCCAGAAACAATTGGCGATCAAATTCTTTTTAATAGTTCCAAATTTTCTGAGGCGGTTTGGCTTGTCTCACCAGAAACTCGCCAATCGATAAATTTTAGAGAAGTTAACGAAACTATTTCCACAATCGGACAAAAATTAATTGAGACGGGTATTGAGCGCGGCTCAAGTATAGCTATAGCTGCGCCCAATAGCCCTGCGTCTTGTTTAATGTTCATGGCTATTGTTTCTTCCGGATTTGTGGCTGTTCCATTAAATTTAGTCGCTGGAAGCGCAATTTTGGCTTATACAATTGAACATTCTGAGACCAAATTTATTTTTGTAGCAGACGATTGCAGAGATTTGATCGCTTCAGCGGTGGCTCAACAAAACAATAGTGTGAAATTAATAAAGCTTGATCCAGTTAGGGGCCCAGACTTAGCCGCACTCCCTGTGGAAATAAACGATTTAAAATTAGAAGATATCAAGTCAAAACCCAATGATATTGCTTTACTCATGTATACTTCAGGAACAACAGGAAAACCTAAGGGTGTCATGTTGAGCCACGCAAATTTACTTGCTGCAGGTCGATTTATATCTACTGGTCATGAAATAGATGGAAATGATAGTGGTCTGTGTGTACTGCCAATTTATCATATAAATGGAATGTGTGTTACTGTCATGGGCACAATTGTATCGGCGAGTACCTTAGTTGTTCCCCACAAATTTTCCGTAAATTCATTTTGGAAGATTATCGCTAAGTTTAAGTGCTCTTGGTTTTCGGCAGTGCCTACTCAATTTTCCTATATTTTAAATTATGAGGAAACTCCGGAGGACATATCATCCCTTCGTTTTGCTCGCTCTGCCTCTGCTCCATTATCACCTGATATTCATAAAAAATTTGAAAAGCGGTTCGGTATCCCAATCATTGAAACTATGGGATTAACAGAAACGGGATCTCAGATAACGACAAACCCTATGCCACCAGGACAACGTAAAATTGGATCTCCAGGAAAGGCTTATGGCAACCAGATTATGATTGGTGATGATCAATTTGAAGCCTTACCCGCAGGTGAAACTGGAGAAATATTGGTAAAGGGTGATAACGTCATGCAGGGGTATTTTAAGCAACCTGAAGAAACCCACAAAACAATTTTAGGAAATGGTTGGCTACGCACAGGTGATTTAGGGTATTTAGATGCTGATGGTTATGTATTTGTGTCGGGCAGAATAAAGGAATTAATAATTAAGGGTGGCGAAAATATTGCTCCGAGAGAAATTGATGAAGCGCTGCTGACCCATCCAGGTATATTAGAGGCTGCGGCTTTTGCGGTTCCGTGTAAAGATTACGGAGAAAGAGTTGAAGCCTGCGTTTGTCTTAAAGAAAAAGTGTCTGTTGAGTTGGCCGAGTTAATAAGCCATTGTGAAAGTCAAATTGGAAAATTTAAGTCTCCTGATAACATTCATATCGTCGCTGATCTCCCTAAAGGGCCATCAGGAAAAGTACAGCGATTAAAATTATTTGAATTGATTTATGATAATCAAAATAAACAGTAAGTTCTCATCCTTAACGCTAGTGAACATCAAGTGATATGAACGAAGATATTTGGAATATTTTGTTTCCTTCAAGTGATATAAACATACTTGTTTTTATGCTTTTTGTCTTCTTTCTATCTGGAATTGTTAAGGGTTTTCTGGGAATTGGGCTGCCTGCCGCTGCAATGGCACTGCTCACTTTAGTAATACCTCCCGCACAAGCGATTTCATTACTTGTTATCCCAATTTTATTTACAAACCTTACGCAATTTTCGCGCGCTAAATACCGGATTGAGTCAATTAAGACTTATTGGTTGTTTGCCATTGCGATAATTTTTAGTATTTTTTTAACGTCACTTTTTCTATCGAAATACCCAACTGGACTGCTCACAATCTCAATAGGCTTAGCAATGGTAATTGTATCCTTAAATGGTCTGATCGGTATAAAATTAAAAATAAGCGAAAGGAGATCTTGGCAGGTTGGTTTTGGGGTTTTGTCTGGGGTTCTTGGAGGCTTAAGTTCAATTTGGTCACCAACGGTCGCAATTTATCTAATTGCGAGGAGGGTAGATAAAGATCGGTTTATTTCAGCAACAGGATTTCTTTTTTTAGCAGGAGCAGTGCCATTAATTTTTGGGCTAATTTTTGGTGGGGTATTGACTAAAGAGGTGGCGATTCAGTCTATATTTGGGTTAGTATTTGTTCTCGCTGGTTTTAGGGTTGGCGAGATACTTCGAAATAAAACGTCCCAAAGCTGGTTCGAGAAAGCTGTTTTAATAGCTTTTCTTTTCATGGGATTACGTCTTATTGGTGTGGGGCTATTTTAATTATTCATCAACTGTCTATCTAATAGTCTGGCGACGTGGATAGGTTCCCTCTTGGTGCCATCTATAATTTGACTTCTGCATGATGTACCATCGGCGATTAGAATGGTTTCTTTTTCTGCTTGTCTTATCTTTGGAAGCAGATCTTTCTCAGCCATTTCTATTGAAAAATCTATAGTTTCTTTTGAGTACCCAAAAGCACCTGCCATTCCACAACAACTTGTCTCGATTTTCTCGACCTCAAGCTCTTGTATGAAATGAAGTACGTTCTCAACAGATTTCAGCACATTAAAAGCTTTTTGATGGCAGTGACCATGCAGTAAGGCCTTGGCTTTTAACGGTTTAAGCTTAAGGAGTTTTTTGTCTTTTGATAACAGTTCTTCAAAAGTAATCACATTCTCTGCAACAAGCTTCGCATCATTCGTTTTTAATAGAGATGGAATTTCATCTTTTAGTGCGAATAGGCATGAGGGCTCCAAACCCACTATCGGTAAACCCCTTTTAGCGTAAGGAAGGTATGTTTTGACTAATCTTTCAGCAGCTTCTTTTGCTTTAGAAATATTTCCAACGGACAGGTGGGTTTTCCCACAGCATAAAGCTTTTTGACTTTTCTCTTCTGGTTTTGGATAGAAAGGCTGATAGCCTGCATTGCGTAAAACTCTCACCGCGCTCCGTAAATTTTCTGGTTCAAAATATCTATTAAATGTATCAACAAATAGTATAACTGGGTATTGCTCAACCGGATCTGCAGAAACTTCATGGTCGCGATACCAGTCTGTTCTCCATACTGGAAGATTTCTTTGCGCAGAAAATCCGGTGAGCCGTTCACTGATTTTGGCAAGAATTTTTGAGGAATTGCGCAAGTTCAAAATTTTATTGAACGAAGAAGCTAAAGGGGCATAGTCGGGAAGATAAGCGATTAGTCTTTCTTGAATTGATAAAGAATTATATTTAGCGTTTAGTGCCATTACTTCTAATTTCATCGCTGACATATCTACACTTGTGGGGCATTCACGTTTGCACGCTTTGCAAGAAACGCATAATTTCATGGTTTCCAACATCTCTGTTGATGTCATCGCATTTGGACCTAATTGACCAGACATTGCCAGCCTTAGGCTATTAGCCCTTCCGCGCGTACTATCTTTTTCTTCACCGGTAATTCTGAAAGAGGGGCACATAACACCTCCCTCTAACTTCCTACAGGCGCCATTATTATTACACATTTCAATGGCGCCTTGAAAGCCGCTGGCACTACCTGGCCAGCTTGACCAATCCAACTCTGTATGGAAGCCATTGACAGAGTAACCCGGTGAAAATCTAAACAGATGACGGTCATCCATTTTTGGGGCATCTACGATTTTTCCAGGATTAAAAATTCCATGTGGATCCATTAAAGATTTAATTTCTCTAAATGCGTTAGTTAGCTTTTTTCCAAACATAACGGGATTAAATTCTGAGCGGGAAATTCCATCTCCGTGTTCGCCCGAGTGCGAGCCATTAAATTTTTTTACAAGCTCGAATGCTTCCGTGGCTATCGCACGCATTTTTATGATATCTCTGGCATCCTTCATGTTTAATACTGGTCTTACATGTAAGCAGCCTACAGACGCATGCGCGTACCAGGTACCTGAAGTTTGATACTTATCAAAAATATCAGTCAAACCTTGCGTGTATTCTGCGAGGTTATGGAGTGGTACTGCGCAGTCCTCAACAAACGAAACAGGTTTAGCCTCTGATTTCATTGACATCATAATATTTAAGCCGGATTTTCGCATTTCAGAAATCCGATTTTGTGATTTTTCATCCTCAATGACTACAATACTATTAATTGTATTATCTGATGTGTCTTTAAGTAAGACCTCTAAGTCTCCTACTTTTTTAAGATTTCCACTCCAAATATCCTCTGCAAACTCAACGACTAAAAGCGCCTCAGGATCATTAACAACAAAATCATCAATAGTTTTAGAAAAAATGGGTATTGATCGCCCAAGCGAGATCATTGTGCTATCAATTAATTCAACAGCTATCGGGTCTAATTTAACAATGTGCTGGGCTGAATCCATTGCCTCATAAAATGTGGAGAAATGACAAAGAGCCATAATCTTCGGTGGAGGTAGTGGAGATAATTTCAGTTCAATACTTGTTGAGTAAGCCAGGGTCCCTTCAGAACCGACAATCAAATGCGATAAATTTATATCGTTTTCATTACCGATACTACCTGGCCTAGAAGCAAGCGTATCAGGTAATAAGGCATCTAAATTATATCCTCCAACTCTTCTAAGAACTTTTGGGTACCTAGTTTCGATTTCCCTTTGGTTTCTCTCAGCAATTTTAATTAATTTTGGAAATACTTTTTCTAATCCGCTCAGATCCTTTTTTGCCAGTCCGAAGTGTGCCTTTGATCCATCCGATAAAATTGTATTTATCGACAATACATTGTCTCTCATTATGCCGTATCGAATGGACCGACCACCAGCTGAATTATTACCAGCCATTCCACCAATGGTAGCCCTGCTGGATGTTGAAACATCAACTGGAAACCAGAGGCCGAATGGCTTTAATTGTCGGTTCAATTCGTCAAGAACTACGCCAGGTTCTACGATACATGTCAGATTTTTTTCATCTATCTCAATTATTTTGTTTAAATACTTGCTATTATCTAAAACAATAGCTTGATTTACAGTCTGTCCATTCTGTGAAGTGCCACCACCTCTTGGCAATATCGGGATACTGTATTCTTGAGAAAATTGAATGGTTTTTTGTATATCTTCTACTGTTTTTGGCAAAACGACAGCTTCAGGCATCATCTGGTAAATAGATGCATCTGTTGAGTATCGTCCGCGGTCAAATTGCCCGTCCAGTAGATCGCCAGATAGAGAACTTTTTAAAACTGAAATCTCCGATTTCATTTTTACCTTCAAACTCATTTATTTAACTAATATAAATTAGCATAACTGGCGGTATTGAAAGTACAACGTTTATCCTAATAATGCGGCGATTGCGGCCAGCAGGCCCAGGTGCACTAAAAATAAAAGAATGGTAATTCGAAATGTCACAAAAATATAAAACAGGACGGCACTTACTTCAAATACCCGGACCAACGAATGTTCCAGATAGAATTTTAAGAGCTATGGATTTTCCTACTATTGACCATCGTGGTGAAGAATTTTTTAGCTTAGCAAAAAAATGCTTATCTGGCATCAAAGAAATTTTTAAAACTGGGAATGATGTCATAATTTACCCAGCCTCAGGCACGGGTGCTTGGGAGGCCGCTCTGGTTAATACTTTATCACCGGGCGATACCGTTTTGATGGTTGAGACCGGTCATTTTGCGAGTTTGTGGGTTAAGTTAGCCAAGCGTTTAGGAATAAATGCAGAGTTAATTGAAACCAATTGGAGAAGAGGTGCAGATGCTCAGAAGATAGCGGAGCGCCTTTTATCAGACAAGACTGGCGAAATTAAAGCTGTTTGTGTTGTTCACAATGAAACATCTACGGGAGCGATGACAGATATTTTAAAAATTCGTAAATGCATTGATGATGTTGGCCATAACGCTTTACTAATGGTAGATACGATTTCTTCTCTAGCATCCTCAGAATACTGTCATGATGACTGGGGAGTTGATGTTACCGTTTCAGGTTCGCAAAAAGGGTTAATGCTTCCACCTGGCCTCTCGTTTAATGCTATATCGAAAAAAGCATTGGCTGCTTATAAGAGGGCAACCTTGCCAAGATCTTATTGGGATTGGGGTGAGCATATTGAGGCAAATTCTACCGGTGCTTTTCCATACACTCCCGCGACGAATTTGCTGTTTGGTCTCAATGAAGCAATCTTAATGTTGAAGGAAGAGGGTTTAGACAACGTTTTTATGCGTCACAAAAGGTACGCTGAGGCAACGCGATTAGCCGTCCAAACATGGGGATTAGAAGTTTTATGTGAAAATGAAGACGATTTTTCCAACACTCTTACTGCCGTACTTTTACCAGACGGACATAATGCAGATGAATTTCGATCAATTGTATTGGATAATTTTAATATGTCTTTGGGAAATGGTTTATCTCGTTTGGCTGGCAAGGTTTTCAGAATAGGTCATTTAGGTGACTTTAACGACTTGATGCTCGTAGCAACGCTTAGCGGAATTGAAATGGGGCTTTCTAAAAGCTCTGTTCCCCACCAAGTTGGCGGTACTCAGGCAGCTATGCAATTTTTAAAGCGAAACTCCTAACTTGATGGTGTTGATTCGTCTCAAATAGTAAAATTCTAACTTTCAAAAACGATAATTTTTTGATTTTTGGGGATAAGTTTTTCATTTTTGTGGACAACTAATCTTTTTTCTGTGGATATCTCATATTTCGTTTTGTTTGCTGAAATTTTCATGTCAATCTGATTTCAGGATAAAAACTGGGGGGTATTAGAAGTTAGTCACTTAAAAGGTCGTCGCAAGACTGACAATTTATGTGAAAAACGGACAAAACCAACTCTGGATCAATAAACTGAGATCGTCCACAACTTTCGAGTTGGATCGCAGTTAAAGGTGAAACGAGCTTACAAAGCGCAAGCAGAGTAAGCAAATTGAACGCCGAGCGTGATATTAAACTTAGTTTGAAATCGTGCAAGGATGTGAGAGAGACAGTAGTTATCCGTGAAGGGGTAAATGTATGAGAAATCACGCATTTGCCCCTTCCGCTTTTGGCGAGCCATGATCTTTCTATGTTGGGGGGAATCTTAGAAGGACCATGGCTCGAGATCGTCCACGATTTAGATATCATATATTTATCTTTATGCAATATGATGTATTAAAATTGATTGATTATACAAGATGTGGCATTAAACAGCAGTTATGTTTTAATTGAGTTGAATTCCAATGCATCAATATACAATACTAATTATGGCACTGATGATTATGTTGGCAGTCTTTGCTTTTCAAATGTTTTCAACTTATGGATTTATGGGATTTGAATTCCAATAATTGAATTAAGTAAGGCTCACAATATATTGAAAAAAAATCTTTTTATTACTGGAGCGGGCGTAAGCCAAAATAGCGGTATTCCAACATTTCGAGGTGCCGATGGGTTTTGGACTATAGGTAGTTCAAATTTTACGCCTCAAGAAATGGCAACGAGGAAAATGTACTGTGAAAATCCCTCTGAGTTTCTACTTTGGTATTATAAAAGGTTTGCATCCTATCGTCATATTCTACCTAACGAAGTTCATTTTTGGCTAGCTGATAAAAATCTCATTACGCAAAATATTGACGGATTGGATGGCAAAGCTGGCAATACTCAGTATATCTCTATTCATGGACGTTTAGACAAAGTAACTTTGTTTGAAAGCCAGGATGTTATTAGCCCGCTAGAAGACGCGCCTTGGGAAATTGTTGCTAGCGAAAAAATCGATTTAAACGATAACGTTAAATTAAAGAAGCTTTTACTGGAATTGTTTAAAATTAAAGATCATCCAGAACATGGTCATTCCCTTAAGCCATTTGTACTTTTGTTTGATGAATATTATACAGAATTATATCGAATGAGTGAAGCTGAGCGTGCAATGCAGTTTGCAGACAGTGTTGTATTTATGGGGACATCATTCAGTGTAAATATTACATCGATTGCTCTTCGTTATGCTCTCAGCAATAATGCCAGAATTGAGATAGTTGATCCTGATCCCATTGATCTTAATATTAGTGGCATAAAATATCATAAAATGACGGCGAGCGAGTATATTTCAAAGTCTGATCACATTTAATTTGATAGGCTCAAAAAAATGAAACGCTTACGCTTAAAGCCTAAATAAATCCATTCTAGGCATTAAGCCCAAAAGGTGTTTGCTATAATCGTGCTCTGGGTGGTCAAATAACTTATCTGTCTCCGCAATTTCACAAATTTTACCATTTTGCATCACAGCAACCCGATCACACATT
>CACDPP010000028.1 GCA_902554705.1 Paracoccaceae bacterium | reverse complement strand
TAAAGATTTGACCGATTTCGTCATGGATCTGCTCTCCGCCACCATGATAATACCAGTTGGTCACTTCCTGAGCTGTGCCACCAAAAGGTACAGCTGTGAAATAAGCTAGTGCTGGATGTTGACCAATGAAATAATAGTCTGCTGAGTGATACATATCTGCCTGACCAGAAGTCACGGCATCAAACACTTCCAAAGCACCAACCAGTTCGCCTGGAGCTTTCCTATCGATTGTCAGAGATCCTTCTGACATCTGCGAAACCATGTCCGCAAAATAACGTGCAGCATCATCAAGAACAGCAAAGCCACGAGGCCATGACTGAACCATTGTCAATACAGTGCCGTGTCCACCAGACACAGCTGGTGTTGCAAGGGCAGCGCCCGTTCCCGCTAATGCAGCACCTCTTAGAAAATTACGACGTTCCATAAAATGTCTCCCAGTCGTTGAAAAAATTAATTCGATTCCTATCGAATACAGGTGCGCTGTATTTAGACTAAAAAACGACAGCGGCAAGCGAAAAAGTAATAAAACTGCGTTTATTTTGAGGAAAAAGTAGTTTTATGTCTCCGGTACTAATTGAATTTCTTAATAAATTACTTATTTATTTTGTAAAGATATTCAGTCACAAACAATGTACAGAGCAGTTAATATATCCTGTATGGTCATAAACAGCGTACAAGTAAACGTAGGAATTTATTAAAAAATGATCCAATACACATTAAAATGTGATAAAGAGCATACCTTCGATAGTTGGTTTCAGTCCAGTTCTGCTTTTGAAAAACTGCAAGCTAGTAAAATGATTGTTTGTTCAATTTGTGGAAGTTCAAAGATCGAAAAGGCTATCATGGCCCCACGAGTAAATAAAAACACAAAAATTAGTGTTAAGAAAAAAAAGCATCCTGCAGAACAAGCAATCGCAGAAATTAAAAAACATGTTGAAGAAAACTCCCATTATGTTGGCAAAGATTTTGCGAAAGAAGCAAGAGCTATGCATTTAGGAGACTTACCAGAGCGGCCCATATATGGCGAAGCGAAAACAGAAGAAGCTAAATCACTCATCGATGACGGTATTCCCGTAACCCCCTTACCATTCACCCCAAATAGAAAAACTAATTAGCTCAATTAGAATTTTTTGTTTAATTTGTATTTTTGTCGATAGAGCACTTCTTTTCTCTTTGGCATTGAGACTTGTGCTATCTTTCTCGGTGAAATACACCATGTGCGTATTCCGCTTTTAGGAAATTGTTATGCCCGTGTTGGTAATGAAATTTGGAGGCACCTCTGTCGCGTCTCTCGATAAAATAAAGAGCGCTGCAAAAAGTGTAGCTTTAGAGGTATCTGCAGGCCATTCGGTTATTGTAATTGTTTCAGCTATGGCTGGAAAGACAAATGAACTTGTTGATTGGGTTAATGAAACATCGCCTCTTTATGATGCTCGCGAATATGACGCGATTGTTTCTTCTGGAGAAAATGTAACCGCTGGACTTATGGCTCTTACTTTGCAGGAGATGGATATTCCTGCCCGCAGTTGGCAAGGATGGCAAGTGCCGGTTAGAACATCTTCGGCACACTCTTCAGCCAGGATTGAAGAAATACCTACTGAAAATATAATGAATAAATTCAACGAAGGAATGCGTGTTGCCGTAGTAGCGGGGTTTCAAGGCATAAGTGAAACCGAAAGGGTCACAACTCTTGGACGCGGGGGGTCTGATACAACGGCTGTTGCCTTTGCAGCTGCTTTTGAAGCCATTAGATGTGATATCTACACGGATGTAGATGGAATTTACACAACAGATCCCCGCATAACTGAAAAAGCCAGAAAATTAAATAAAATTTCATTTGAAGAGATGCTTGAACTGGCTTCTCTAGGAGCAAAAGTTTTGCAAACACGATCTGTTGAATTGGCAATGCGATTTAATGTAAAACTCAGAGTCCTTTCGAGTTTTGATAAGCCAGAATTTAATGCAGGAACACTCGTATGCAGTGAGGAGGAAATTATGGAATCAAATATTGTATCAGGTATTGCACATTCCAGAGATGAAGCAAAAATGACTTTAATTTCAGTGGCAGATCGGCCTGGAATTGCGGCCGCAATATTTGGCCCTCTCTCAGAAGCAGGCGTTAACGTTGACATGATTATTCAAAATATTGCTGAAGAAGGCCGGACTGATATGACATTTTCATGTCCTACAGACCAGGTTTTGAGAGCAGAGAAAGCGCTCAATAGCGCAAAAAATGAAGGTGCCATTAATTTTTCACAACTTGTTGCAGACACCAATGTGGCAAAAATCTCTGCAGTTGGCATTGGCATGCGAAGTCAATCGGGTGTAGCTGCAAAAATGTTCCGTACGTTATCTGATGAAGGAATTAATATAAAAGTCATTGCAACATCTGAAATAAAAATTTCTGTTTTGATCGATAGAAAGTATATGGAACTGGCTGTTCAGTCGTTACATGATGCATTTGACTTGGAAAAAATTACTTAATTAGTTTCACTACAACAATTAAGACGTCTATACTGCGATCTAATGACGATGCCAAACAAAATTGAAAGTGATAGCCGAAAGCTTCTGGGACGCCTGCGGGATACAATGGCTGAAGAAGCAAAAGGACAAGATCGCCTAGACAAAATAACTCAGCTTATTGCATCAACTACAGGAACCGAAGTTTGCTCTATTTACTTACTTCGCGATTCAGAAACGTTAGAATTATGTGCAACTGAAGGTCTCGAAATTGGCGCGGTTCACCAAACTAGAATGAGAATCGGTGAAGGTTTGGTCGGAAAAGTTGCAAAAAGAAATAAAGCGATAAATACTGCTGATGCTCCATCATATCCTGGCTTCCGATACATGCCAGAAACAGGCGAGGAACGGTTTTCCTCTTTTTTAGGTCTTCCAATCCAAAGACTAGGCGAACTTTTAGGCGTTTTGGTTGTCCAATCCAAAACAGCTCGAGAATTTAATACTGACGAAATTTACGCCCTGGAAGTCGTTGCAATGGTTTTGGCAGAAATGGCAGAACTTGGAGCTTTTGTTAGTGAGGAAAGCGGATTAAAGGCTTTACATCAACAATCCATACTTATTCGAGGATCAGTCGCACAGGAGGGAGCCACAAAAGGCAATGTTTGGCTCCACGAACCTAGGGTTGTTGTAACTAATCTTGTAACAGATGACCCAGAAGCAGAAATCGATCGTCTTGAAGAAGCCGTGCAAGAGCTTAGAAATCATGTTGATGGAATGCTTGAGCAAAATAGGCTTATGGATAAGGAGCAAGCAGAAATTCTTGAAGCTTACAAAATGTTTGCAAATTCTCGCGGATGGATGAAACGGATGGTAACTGACATTAATTCTGGCTTGAGTGCAGAAGCAGCAGTTGACAAAGAGCAATCTTCCGCCAGGGCAAGGCTAGGACAGGCAACCGATCCCTATATGAGAGATAGGCTTCATGATTTGGATGATTTATCTAATCGTCTTCTTCGTATCTTAACAGGACAAGGCAAACAGACTGGCGCATCAATGCCGCAAAACCCAATATTGGTGGCAAGCAATATAGGGCCCGCAGAACTACTAGATTATGGGAGATCTTTAAAAGGTATCGTACTTGAAGAAGGTTCAGTGGGCAGTCATGCAACCATAGTGGCAAGAGCGCTAGCTATTCCACTTGTTATCCATGCGCAAAACATTACTGCTGAAGCTTTGAATGGAGATGAAATCTTAGTTGATGGAGAACAGGGTCTTGTGCATCTTCGACCAGATGAAAGCGTAAGTTCTGCTTTCAAAGACAAAATTGCGATGGAAGCAAAAGCACAGGAGAGATACTCGGCCATACGACATTTGCCGGCAAACACCATAGATGGAAGTAAAGTTAATCTACTTATGAATGCGGGCTTAATGGCAGACTTGCCTAGCCTAGATAATTCCGGGGCCGAGGGTGTTGGGCTGTTTCGAACAGAATTACAATTTCTTATTCTAAACCAAATGCCAAAAAGATCCGAGTTAAGCGCCATGTACAAACGGGTTATGGATGCAGCTGGAGGAAAAACAGTAGTTTTCAGGTCCTTGGATATTGGATCGGATAAAGTGTTATCCTACATGCCAAATGTGGAAGAACCAAACCCTGCGTTAGGTTGGCGAGCAATCAGAGTAGGTTTTGACAAACCAGGCGTCCTACGTATGCAACTCCAGGCGCTTTTACGCGCCGCAGAGGGCCGACCGTTATCTATTATGTTTCCATTTATAGCTCAATCTAGCGAGTTTGATTTCGCAAAACTCGAGATGGCAAAAGTAAAAGAAAGGGAGTTAAAGTTAGGTCACAAAGTGCCCAAAAAGATTAACATTGGTGCAATGCTAGAAACCCCTTCACTAGCTTTTGAATCTGATAAATTCTTCCAGAAAGTTGATTTCTTGTCGATTGGTGGAAATGATTTAAAACAATTTTTTTTCGCAGCTGATCGAGAAAATGAGTTGGTCCGGAAGCGCTACGACACCCTCAATCTATCCTTTATATATTTCTTACAAACGATTGTGGACAAATGTAAAAAAAATAACACCAAGTTATCTTTTTGCGGAGAAGACGCAGGCAGACCAGTTGAGGCGCTTTGTCTCGCAGCAATAGGGATAAAAACATTGTCTATGAGACCAGCATCAATAGGGCCAGTGAAAAATATTTTACTCAAAAGTGACTTAGGTGAAGTTCGAAAAATAATAGACAAAGCAACAGTTGATGGTGAAACCACTTTGCGAAAAAAGATTACTGAATACATAGCTAAAAGCTAAACAAAGTTCAAAAATAAAATTCAATTCTACTACTGGACCATGGTATACCACTACCCTATAAAGGCATCATGAATTTAGATATAGATTTTATGATACGAATTATTTTCCCGGCACTCTGACACGAGGAGCCGGGTCAAGGTGATCGAAATTGCGCACCGTCTTAAGTTCTAAAATTCAAAAATATTTAAGGAATAGCGGCAATGACTGCTGAACCAATCGACTACAAAAATACGCTAAATTTACCTAAAACTGATTTTCCAATGAGAGCAGGTTTACCTAGTCGGGAACCTGGTTGGTTGGAAAGATGGGAAAAAATTGGCATCTATAAAAAATTGAGACAGAAAACCTCTCGTAAGCCATTTATTTTGCACGATGGTCCACCCTATGCAAACGGCAACCTTCATATTGGTCACGCCCTAAATAAAATTTTGAAGGATATGGTGGTAAGAAGCCAACAAATGATGGGTAGTGACGCTAGATATATTCCAGGTTGGGATTGCCATGGATTACCAATTGAATGGAAAATTGAAGAAAAATATCGAAAAAAAGGAAAAAATAAAGACGACGTTCCGGTAGTAGATTTTCGCCAAGAATGCCGAAAATTTGCGGATGGCTGGATAGATATTCAGAGAGAAGAATTTAAACGGTTAGGTATTAATGGCAACTGGGAAAATCCATATCTTACAATGGATTTCAAAGCCGAGCGAACTATCGCACAAGAATTTATGAAATTTTTAATGAACGGGACCCTTTATCAAGGTTCTAAGCCAGTTATGTGGTCACCTGTTGAAAAGACAGCTTTGGCCGAGGCTGAAGTTGAGTATCATGATAAAGAAAGTTTTACTATCTGGGTCAAATTCGAAGTAATTGATAATGAAGATAAAGAATTGAATGGCTCTCAAGTTGTAATATGGACTACTACGCCCTGGACCATTCCATCAAATAAAGCAGTCGTTTTTGGCCCTGAAATAAAGTACGGCTTGTACGAAGTAATTTCGCGACCAGATGAATGTTGGGCTAATATTGGCGATCGGTACATATTAGCCGATAATTTAGCTGATGGAGTTATGGAAAAAGCAAGACTAGACGACACAATGTATCGCCGGATTAGCGATGTTACAGCAGAGAAATTATCAAAAATAAGCTTAAAACACCCATTATGTTCAGCAAAAGACGCTAATGGTGAGTGGGATGAGATTAGAGACTTTAGGGGTGCGGATTTCGTAACTGACACTGAAGGCACCGGATTTGTCCACTGTGCGCCATCTCATGGAATGGAAGAGTATGAGCTCTATCGGGAATTGGGGATGTTACATGAGGTCATCACATACAACGTAAAAGACGATGGAAGTTTCAGAGAGGACCTACCATTTTTTGGAGGAAAGTATATCCTAAGTCGAAAAGGCGGTGAGGGCGATGCGAACAAAGCGGTCATCGACAAGCTTATAGAAGTTAATGGATTATTGGCTCGTGGAAAAATCAAACATAGTTACCCACATTCATGGCGCTCCAAAGCTCCAGTAATATACCGAAATACACCACAATGGTTTGCATCGATAGATCGCGAAGTTGGCGACAGTAAAGATGAATTTGGCAGAACGATAAGAGAGCGAGCACTAAATTCTATAGATAAGTTGGTTTCATGGACCCCTCAGACAGGAAGAAATCGCCTGTATTCAATGATTGAGGCGCGTCCAGACTGGGTATTATCTAGACAGCGAGCGTGGGGTGTGCCCCTCACTTGCTTTACAAAAAAAGGGGCCTTGCCAACAGATAGTAATTTTCTTTTAAAAAATACCGCTGTGAACGAACGGATTGCAGAGGCTTTCGAACATGAAGGAGCTGATGCTTGGTATCTTGAAGGCTCAAAAGAGCGCTTTTTAAATGGGATCGTAGACCCTACAGAATACGAGCAGGTTTACGATATATTAGATGTTTGGTTCGATAGTGGCTCAACGCATGCTTTCGTTTTGAAAGAACGTGAAGATGGGTCAGATGACGGATTTGCTGATTTATATTTAGAGGGAACAGACCAACACCGAGGTTGGTTTCACTCTTCAATGCTACAGTCCTGCGGAACGAATGGAAGAGCACCATATCGAGGGGTCCTAACCCACGGCTTCACATTAGATGAAAAGGGCATGAAAATGTCCAAATCTCTAGGAAACACAATAGCCCCGGAACAAGTTATAAAACAATATGGGGCAGATATTTTGCGCCTGTGGGTTGCGCAGTCTGACTACACAGCAGATCTTCGTATTGGCCCGGAAATTTTAAAAGGGGTTTCGGATAGTTATCGACGGCTCCGTAATACAATGAGATTTATTTTGGGTTCACTTTCAGAACTAACGGAAAGTGAAAAAATTGAGCCCGAAGATATGCCAGAACTCGAACAGTGGGTTTTACATCGGTTATCTGAACTCGACGAACGCGTACGTAAAGGATATAGTGAATACGACTTTCAGGGTGTATTTCAATCTGTGTTCACCTTTGCGACAGTTGAGCTCTCCTCGTTTTATTTCGATATACGAAAAGATGTTCTTTACTGCGATGGAGATACTCTGGAACGGCGTTCTGCCCGGTGCGTTCTCGATCATATTTTCCTTAGATTAACAGCTTGGCTTGCTCCTGTACTAGTATTTACAATGGAGGAAGTTTGGCTGGAAAAATTTCCAGGTGATGAAAGTTCTATTCATCTGACCGATATGCCTAGCACACCAAAAACATGGCTAAATAAGGAATTAGCAGGAAAATGGGCCGTTATTCGGCAAGCACGAAGAGCTGTTACCGCAGCATTGGAATTAAAGCGAATTGACAAAGTCATAGGCTCTAGTCTCGAAGCTTCACCGGTTGTTTACTTAGAAGACCAAGAAACATTTGATATATTGGACAGTATTCCATTTACTGACATTTGTATAACCTCTTCTATAAACCTGTCTTTAGATAAGGCTCCCAAGACAGCTTTTTCAACTGAAGAGATCAAAGGAGTTAAGGTCGATTTTCAAGTTGCTTCAGGAGAAAAGTGTCAACGCTGTTGGAAGATACTT
Organism: Paracoccaceae bacterium; assembly: GCA_902554705.1. Classification (GTDB taxonomy): domain Bacteria; phylum Pseudomonadota; class Alphaproteobacteria; order Rhodobacterales; family Rhodobacteraceae; genus Salinivivens. Next base: position 14,502 of record CACDPP010000028.1, on the reverse strand, counting down.
CCAGAAGTGACCGATGCAAATCCAATTTGTGGTAGATGTAATGAAGCTTTGAAATGTTGAGATAACCTGTGAAAGTTTAGCACATAAAAGTTTATGCCTTCAAACGCTTTGTAGCAAAAAAATTTCTTAAAAGTTTTGCTGCTTTTTCATCACCTATGCCCGAATATACTTCTGGAACATGGTGCGTTTGTTTATGATCGAAAACTCTTGCACCTTGCTGAATTCCACCTGATTTTGGGTCTGGGGCGGCAAAATAAATACGTCTTATTCTGGCATTTGCAATTAGTGCAGCACACATCGCACAAGGCTCTAAAGTCACATACATGTCGCAGTCCACGAGCCTATCTGTTTTTAATGTATTGCAAGCTTTCCTAATAGCTAAAACTTCTGCATGTGCAGATGGATCTAATCTCGCCCGTGTTTCGTTTCCAGCCCGGGCAATGATAGTGCCAGATTTTTCTACAATAACAGCACCAACTGGCACCTCTCCTCTTTCAAGAGCTTTGGCTGCTTCTTCAAGCGCATCATCCATGTAAGTTTTAAACATAATATTTTTTCAAATTTTCATCAGGGGTTTCCCGAACTTAAATTTTATCTTAAGTCACAGATATGAATAATCAATCACCTAAAGGCAAGCGTATTGCTAAAGTCCTATCCAGAGCAGGTATAGCAAGCCGCCGGGAAGCTGAAAAAATAATATTGGCAGGCCGCGTCAAAGTTAATGGCGAAATACTTACTTCCCCAGCTTTTAATGTTGTTGATAGCGATATTATCCTTATCGATGGCGATCCAATCGCCAAACCTGCCGAAGAGCGGTTGTGGTGCTTTCATAAACCAGTGGGCGCAATAACAACAGCTAAGGATGATAAAAACCGCACAACAATTTATGACTATTTCCCATCAAACTTACCGCGCATGATGCCAGTCGGCCGTTTAGATCTAAATTCTGAGGGCTTATTGCTTTTGACAAATAGTGGTGAATTAAAGAGAAAACTTGAGTTGCCAAGCTCTGAACTTAGTCGGCTATATAGGGTTCGCGTCAAAGGGCGTCCAAAAGAAGTAAGTTTGGATTTACTCAGATCAGGTATCTCTATTGAAAAAGAATCCTTTAGGCCAATGAAAGTTTCAGTGGACCGCCAGCAGGGTGCTAACGCATGGCTTACGATTGAATTGAAGGAAGGCAAAAACCGAGAGATAAGGCGCGCAATGGGCGAACTTGGAATGCAAGTTAATCGACTGATAAGGATTGAGTATGGCCCATTTAAATTGGGAAGTTTAAAACGAGGTGAATTAGTCGAAATAAATAATAAATCAATCAGGCGCTCGCTAAAGACCATTAATATCGACATTACAAAAGCAAATAACAAAAAAAGAAGCCAAAATAAATACTCACAAGTTTTAAAAAAAGTGCATTGAAAATTATTACGTAAGTGAGCAAGGTGACCGAGTTCTTTAAAATATTTTAGACTTGAATGAGTAAAGGAAATTCTAAAATGAGAGCTGTCGTTCAGAGGGTCAAAAATGCGAGTGTTTCGATCTCAGATAAAATTGTGGGCGAATGTCAGATTGGCGCACTTATACTAGTTTGTGCCATAAAAAATGACACCATCAGTCAAGTGGAAAAACTTGCAAACAAGATTACCAAGATCAGAATATACCAAGATGAAAACCAAAAAATGAACCACTCTTTAATGGATATAAATGGGTCAGCGTTGGTCATTAGCCAATTCACTTTGGCTTCAGATTTAAAGCGGGGTAATCGTCCTGGGTTTTCAGAGGCGGCAGAACCAGAAAAAGCAAAACATCTTTATAATCATTTCGTATCTTGTATTGAGCAATCTGGAATATCTACTCAAACTGGAGAATTCGGAAGCGAGATGGCAGTACATCTAATTAATGATGGGCCAGTAACCATATTCCTAGACACAGATCAATTTTAGAAACAGGCGCTCTCAACTCAGCCAGCATATAATTAATGTAATATTTATGTTAAAGAATTTGTATATTTCTTTAACTCTGCTCGAGCAACCTGCCGACGATGTACAGCGTCTGGACCGTCTGCAAATCTAAGGGTTCTGATATGCGTCCACATATTTGCCAAATCAAAGTCTTGGCTTATTCCCGCAGCACCATGCAATTGCATAGCTTCATCTATCACTTTTCCAGCCATTAACGGAGCAATAACTTTAATTTTTGAGATCCATGGCTGAGCGGCGCGAACACCTGCTGTGTCCATCATATAAGCGGCTTTCAGGCATAACAATCGAGACATTTCTATTTCCATACGAGCGTTTGCGATAATATCAAAATTTCCTCCTAAATCTGTCAGCCTTTTCCCAAAAGCTTCGCGAGAAAGCCCACGACGACACATCATTTCCAACGCTTTTTCGGCTTGCCCAATTGCTCGCATACAGTGATGTATTCGGCCGGGTCCTAACCTACCTTGGGCAACCTCAAAGCCCCTGCCCTCACCGAGTACTATACTAGAAGATGGAATGCGAACATCCGTAAATTTTAAATGCATATGTCCATGAGGCGCGTCATCATTGCCAAAGACTTGCATTGGTCTCAAAACTTCAATACCGGGTGTTTTTGGATCAAGAACAAACATGGTATGCCGATTATGTTTTGGCGCGCTTGGATCCGTACATGCCAAAAGTATATATAATTTACATCGCGGATCCCCTGCTCCAGAAATCCACCATTTTTCACCGTTAAGCACCCAGCTTTCACCATCTTTTACAGCACTAAATGTTAACTGCGCGGCGTCAGACGAAGCAGTATTGGGCTCTGTCATGACATAAGCTGAGCGAATTTTTCCATCTAATAAGTCATAGAGCCATCGATTTTTATGTTCACTGGTCCCATAACGCTCGAGAACTTCCATGTTCCCAGTGTCAGGAGCGTTACAATTAAAAACTTCAGCTGCGATGCTCACCTTTCCCATTTCTTCGGCCAAATAGGCATATTCGACGGTTGTTAAACCATACCCTTTTTCGCTGTCAGTTAACCAAAAATTCCATAACCCACGTTCGCGAGCTTTAATTTTCAATTCATCCAAAATTTTCATCTGTCTATCAGTATGCTGGAACCTATCTCCACTGGGATGTTTGCCTACCTCAGAATGAAACTCGGCATCTAGAGGCTCTATTTCATTATTTACCATGTCTCGAACGGCATCGATCAAGGGAGCTACTTTTTTTGTGATACCTAAATCCATTTTTTTTTGCCTCAGCTAAGCTAATTTATAGTTTGCAAACTTTTCTCTGAGCGTAAGCTTTGAGACTTTACCAGTAGCCGTTAATGGTAAGGCATCTAAAAACTCTATTGCATCTGGCAATTGCCACTGTGCAATATGCTCGAGAAGTAAATCATCAATTTCTTTCTTCGTAACACGATTTTTTCCGTTTGACACGACTACAAGAAGTGGTCTTTCCTCCCATTTTGGATGAGAAACAGCAATGACAGCACAATTTGCGACTTTCGGATGACCCATGACTATATTTTCAATATCAATCGAGCTAATCCACTCACCACCTGACTTTATCAAGTCTTTAGCTCTATCCTGAATATTGAGAAAACCATCTGAGGTTATAGATGCGATATCACCTGTTCCAAACCAACCTTCTTCATCAAAAGCTTCTTCCGTGGCTTGTTCATTGTTATAATAGCCAGAAATAATTGCATTCCCCCGAACATGTAATTCGCCTGAAGCTTTACCGTCATGAGGTAAAGAATTACCTTTTTCGTCGATAATTTTTAGATCAACTCCAAATACTCGGCGCCCTTGATAACATTTTTTTGATATTTGCTCACCTGGAGAAAGCAGTTTATTCATAGATTGAGGCAGAAAACCTTGTGTCCCAATTGGGCTCATTTCAGTCATGCCCCATGCATGACAAACCGTAATTCCTAGCTCCTCGAATTCTTCAATCATTGATTTAGGAGCTGCCGAACCACCGATGACAACATTTTGGAATTGGGAAGGAGCTCTATGCTGCTTACGAATTTCCTCAAGAAGTCCAAGCCATACTGTAGGCACTCCCCACGCAGAATTAACACGTTCATTATCGATTAACTTATATAATGAGGCACCATCAAGGTTTGAACCTGGAAAAACCAATGACGTTCCTGTTAAAGGCGCACCATAAGGAAGACCCCAAGCGTTAACATGAAACAATGGGACCACTGGCAAAACTTTCATACCATGACCAAGATAGCGCCCCATATTTAATGAAAGCGTAAGTGCGTGAAGTACTGTAGACCGATGTGAATACAGCGCTCCCTTTGGGTTTCCCGTAGTTCCTGAGGTATAACACAAACCCGCTGCCGAGTTTTCTGGCAAATCTGGCCATATAATATTTTGAGAACTCTTTGATATTAAAGTTTCATAGCACAAGTAGCGGTTGGAAAAGTTAGACATACTGGCAGTCTCTGCCATAACAACAACCACTAAATTTTTAGGTAGCTTAGGAGCGAGCTGCTCTATAATTGGAACAAAAGTAGTATCAACGAATAATACACTATCGCCAGCATGCTCAATTATATAAAGCATTTGCTCAGCGCTTAATCGGGGATTGATTGTATGGCATATAGCACCAACGCCACTAATTGCATAGTATAACTCTAAATGACGATAGCCATTCCATGCCAAAGTAGCGACCCTATCACCTTTTTTTACACCTAAATCCAAAAGAGCATTAGCCAATTTGCAAACTCTGACTAGACAATCCCTGTAATTGTAACGATGAATGTTACCTTCTGTTCTTAAGGATACAACCTCACTGTCAGAATGATTTTCCGCAGCAAATTTTAAAATCTCTACTATTGAAAGATCGCGCTGCATCATCTGGCCAAGCATTTAAATTTCCTCCAAAGGTTTCGTACTTTTTTATTGAAAAATTACTTTTATAAGACCACAAAATAAAAAAAATTTATGTTATATTAATTTCGTAGTGTCCAGTGGAATTTTTGGCTTTGATAGACGGTTTCTGGTTACCCAGTTAAGTTGATGCTGCGCCCTTGTGATTGCAACGTAAGTTAGTCGCTTCCAAAGCGGCTGCCCCGACTCTACTCTTCCTGTTCGTGCAGCTATGGCCAAATCGCTCGAAATAACTTGCACTTGCTCCCATTGAGATCCCTGGGATTTATGGATCGTTACAGCTGAACCATGTAAAAAAGTGGCTCCCATGCGAGCGGCAAATGGTATAAATGGTTCTTCGACATCAGGCTTTTCAATTTTAACGATTGACGCTGCTGAAACCTGTGGGTCGTCTGAGCCTATAATGTAGAGTTTGGAAAAGCCTGGCTTTCTTCCAGGTCCTAAATAAATGACATGAGCTCCTTTCACAAGGCCCCGCGCCTCTAGATCTATTCTTTTTTTTCGATGTTTGAGAGGTAGTTCAATACCGTCACAAATTAATGGTTCCCCAGGAACTAACTCCGTTTCGGTTATTGAATGAGCTTCTCTAAAAGCATTTATTAGGCGAATTCTGGTCGAGTTCCGCCAAACTAAAACTGGACTAAATGCCATCAAATCGATATTTACTCTCTGACTGTAAATAATTCTTTCATCGGAAATCGAGGCTTCCCTAACCAACTGATCAAAAGCCGGAAAATCAATAGCAGGGTCTTGTAATTTATTAGCTAAATCTAGAATTGGATTATCGTTTTGTTGGCGATGAATTTGCCGTAGAAAATATTTTCTTTTGTCAGGGATTTTATCGAAAACCATACTTCCTGATTGATTAATGGGAGCGAGTTGGGCTGGATCACCAAATAGAATTAAATTGGAAAATATTTCCTTTAAATCTTCGAACTGCTGATTATCAAGCATTGATGCCTCATCAACGAAACCAACATCCAGCGGCTCTTCTCTGCGTTTCCAACCTTGGATAAAGTCTGACCCTTTTAAACCAGCAGAAGCTAAAGCCCCCGGGATAGATTTATTTGTTTTATAAAATTCGAAAATGCGATCCAAGGTCGATTTTTCAAAATTCTCATTGTCGGGTCGAGCAGAATTTCCAATCAACCACTCAGCAATTTTTTCATATTCAGGATCGTATATTGGAGTGTATAAGATACGATGAAGAGTAGTCGCAGGAACACCCTTACTTCTCAAAACGCTAGCCGCTTTATTTGTGGGCGCTAAAATAGATAAGGACCGTTCTGATCTAAGTCTTTTACTTTCATAATCGCCGGAAATAATATTAATACCCAATAACTTCAAAGCCTCAAAAAGTTTTGAAATTAATAATGTTTTTCCTGTTCCAGCTCTTCCAATTATACTCAGAAGAGAAGATTGTCGATCAAATTTTGCTGATAACTTTTCTTGATCTAAATCTATGCCGGAAAGTCTTAGAGTTGATACGACTTCATTATAGGCTTTGGTTTGGTCGTCAGAAAAATAAACTACATCACTTGCCATAAACAATTGTTTATACTTTTGCCCTGAATTAGGCCACTCATATTCTTATTTTATGAGTGGCCTATCCATCGGAAAAAGATTTGAATAATATTTTGTGTTCCATGCTGGAGCGCAAAATCTTAAACCAAAATCGTGAGCGAAACGATTTATTATTTTATTTTTTAATCGATTAGAGCTTCTGTTAAAGTGCTAAGACCCTTGCGCGGAGATTGTACCAAAACTGCCATATTTCCTGGCTTATGTTCATTTCTGCGCATTTTCATATGTGCCTCAGGTATCTCATTCCAAGAGAAAACTTCCGACATACATGGATCTAGTCTTTGCTCAATCATCAGTTGGTTAGCTGCGGAAGCCTGCTTAAGGTGTGCAAAGTGGCTACCTTGGATCCTTTTTTGGTTCATCCATACATAACGGGCATCCATGGTAAGGTTATACCCAGTCGTTCCCGCACATATCACTACCATTCCACCTGTCTTACATACGAAGGTTGAAACTGGAAAAGTTGTTTCTCCAGGATGCTCAAATACCATATCAACATTTACGCCCTTTCCAGTTATGTCCCAAATTGCTTTGCCAAATTTTCTGGCTTCAGCAAACCAATCCTTAAATTCGGGACTGTTGACTGTGGGCAATTGTCCCCAACAATTAAAATCTTTCCGGTTAATAACCCCTTTAGCACCTAGTTTAGTTACAAACTCTCGTTTATCTTCGTCCGATATAACGGCTATAGCGTTAGCGCCAGCAGTTTTAATCAATTGAATTGCGTAAGAACCCAATCCACCAGATGCGCCCCAAACCAAAACATTTTGGCCAGGTTTCAAGTCATGAGGCTGGTGACCAAAAAGCATTCGATAGGCCGTTGCCAAGGTCAATGTGTAACAAGCACTCTCTTCCCAGCTTAAGTGTTTAGGACGCGGCATAAGTTGTTGGCTTTGTACGGCTGTAAATTGAGCAAAAGAGCCATCCGGAGTTTCATAACCCCAAATCCTCTGGCTGTTTGAATACATTGGGTCACCACCGTTACACTCTTCATCATCACCATTATCTTGATTGCAATGTATCACAACTTCATCGCCTACTTTCCAGCGGTTCACTTTATCACCTACGGCCCAAACAACGCCAGAAGCGTCTGAACCGGCAATATGGTATTCGGCTTTATGCACATCAAATGGGCTTATAGGAACTCCTAGACCAGCCCAAACACCATTATAATTTACGCCAGCGGCCATAACCAAAACTAAAACGTCGTGACTGTCTAGCTTAGGCGTATCAACAATTTCAATTTTAAATGATTGGTCAGGTTCGCCATGTCTCTCACGGCGTATCGTCCAAGCTAACATTTTTGGAGGAACAAAGCCTATCGGTGGGATCTCTCCTATTTCATAAAGATCTTTTTCAGGTGCATCATAGCGAAGTAAAGAATCGTTTGCATCTAAAGCCATTTTTTCCTCCATCAATTTGAATCATCGCGAAATATTGTTTCGCAGCAAGAGCACTATAATTTTATAAGTAATTTTACAACCTATTTTAAGTATATTTAGTAATTTTATTTCAAAGGTAAAATATTATTTGCATAACTAACTGTTTTCTATAATTTTATTTTTTAAAAGTAAAAGCTGTAAGCTATAAAAAACGATAAAAAACGGTTATTTTACCGCTTACTGGCGCAGAAAATTGACTTTTTTTTAAATTTTCTAAATAAAGACGGAAGTAAATGAAATATTATTATCCGGGAAAAATCAGTTGTGAGTAAAGAAAAAGATAAGCCTTGGTTAATAAGAACATATGCTGGGCACTCCACAGCAAAAGCCTCAAACAAACTGTATCGTTCAAACCTAGATAAAGGACAAACCGGTCTTTCCGTTGCGTTCGATCTTCCAACGCAAACCGGATATGACAGCGATCACATATTGGCTCGAGGAGAAGTTGGAAAAGTTGGAGTACCGATTAGTCATCTGGGCGACATGCGGACTCTATTCGATCAGATACCATTAGAGGATATGAATACCTCTATGACAATTAATGCAACCGCCCCATGGTTGTTAGCACTTTACGTGGCCGTAGCCGAGGAACAAGGAGCAGAAATTTCTAAACTGAAGGGTACTGTTCAAAACGACCTTGTGAAAGAATATTTGAGCCGAGGCACCTATATTTGTCCTCCTAAGCCTTCAATGAAATTAATCGGCGACGTTTCGGAATATTGCTTCAATAAAATTCCAAAATGGAACCCAATGAATATATGCTCCTACCATTTGCAAGAAGCAGGTGCGACACCGGAACAAGAGTTAGCTTATGCTCTCGCGACAGCAATATCAGTTTTAGATGAGCTAAAAACCCGAGTACCGCAGCGTGAATTTCCAGAATTGTGCGGAAGGTTGTCATTTTTTGTAAACGCCGGCATTAGATTTGTCACAGAGATGTGCAAAATGAGAGCATTCGTTGATTTATGGGATGAAATTTTACTGCAAAGATATGGCGTTAAAGATCCAAAGTTTAGGCGTTTCCGATATGGTGTACAAGTAAACAGCTTAGGTTTAACTGAGCAACAACCAGAAAATAATGTTTACCGCATTTTAGTCGAAATGCTGGCAGTTACGTTATCAAAAAAGGCAAGAGCAAGAGCAGTTCAGCTTCCAGCGTGGAATGAAGCCTTAGGTCTTCCAAGACCTTGGGATCAACAGTGGTCCATGAGGATGCAACAGATCATGGCATTTGAAACAGACCTGTTAGAATACGAGGACCTATTTGATGGCAACCAAGTGGTGGATGCAAAAGTAGAATCTCTTAAAGCGAGCGCACGTCACGAGCTTGAAACGATAGAAACGCAGGGCGGCGCATTAAACGCGATAGAATACATGAAATCACGGCTAGTAGAAAGCAACACAGGTCGGTTGCAAAATATTGAAAGCAATCACACGACAGTTGTTGGTGTCAACAAGTTTACGAACACCGAAAAGTCGCCACTGGTTTCAGGTGATGGTGGTATAATGGTTGTTGACCCGTCAGTTGAGAAGGATCAAATTGATCGGTTAAACCTATGGCGAAGAAAACGAGACGAAAAATTAGTCAGCAAAGCGTTATTTAACTTAAGGAAAGCGGCATTAGACGGCCAAAATATTATGCCTACAAGTATCGAGGCGGCCAGAGCCGGTGCTACCACAGGTGAATGGGCGCAAGAAATGAGAAATATCTATGGCGAGTATCGTGGGCCAACCGGCGTAGCAATGGGTATATCCAATAAAACGGATGGCTTAGACGAGCTTCGCAGTGCCGTTGATGCTGTAAGCGATAAGTTAGGTGAGAGATTAAAATTTTTAATGGGCAAACCAGGTCTAGATGGACACTCAAATGGTGCTGAACAAATAGCATCCAGAGCTCGTGACTGTGGAATGAAAATTGAATATCAAGGGATCCGTTTGACCCCACAAGAGCTTGTGGAAAACGTCAAATCCACAAAAGCTCATGTAGTTGGCCTTTCCATCTTATCCGGAAGCCACCTTCCGCTAGTTCAGGACATGATCAACCGCTTGGCAAAGGAAGGGTTGACAAAAATTCCGATTGTCGTTGGCGGTATCATTCCAGAAGAAGATAAAATAAAATTGTTAGAGATGGGAATTTCGAAAGTCTATACACCCAAAGATTTTGAAATGAACACCATAATGATGGATATAGTAAATTTAGCGGAACCAAAAGAAATTGCTGCAGAGTAATAAATATTTATTTCAAGAAATTGTTTTAAAAGCTGATTGAAAAATAATAGTCGAAATGAAATAAAATATTTCAGATGAAATAAGTTTAAGCTGTTCAAAATGAAAATACGACCCTTAGCTAAAGCCGATTACGAAGAGTGGCGAGTACTGTGGGTTTCATATTTAGATTTCTATGAAACTTCTTTGAAGGCAGAAGTTATCGATGAAACCTTCAGCCGATTTATTGATAATGACCAAATCAGACAGAATGCACTAGTAGCTGAAAATAAAGGAGATCTAATTGGCTTAGTGCATTATATTTTTCATCTTGACACTTGGGAAACTCAGGAAGCTTGCTATTTACAAGATTTATTTGTCATCCCTCAAAATCGGGGTAAAAAAATAGGCCAATTATTGATAGAGGGCGTATATGAAAAAGCTGATAAATATGGGGCTTCATCTGTCTATTGGCTCACGCAGGAATTCAATACGCCAGCACGAAAACTTTACGACCGAATGGCAGATTTAACTCCATTTATACATTATGAACGAAGGAACAAATTATGACACCTCATATAAATGCTGCCAAAGAAAATATAGCAGAAATAGTTTTGATGCCAGGTGATCCATATCGCGCCAAATGGGCTGCAGAAAATTTTTTAACCAAGCCTAGATTGATTAACCAAGTAAGAGGAATGCTTGGCTTTACAGGGCAATATAAAGATACCGAAATTACTATTCACGGTTCAGGAATGGGAATGCCCTCTCTGTCTATTTACGTAAACGAACTTATACGAGAATATGATGCTAAAACACTCATAAGAATAGGTTCCTGCGGCGGAATGCAAAAGAATGTAAAAATTCGTGATATTATTTTAGCTCAAACGGCATCATCGACGCAAACACCGTCATCTACGATTTTTCGCGAATTGAATTTTGCACCATGTGCCGATTATGATTTGCTTTCCGCTGCTGCGAAAGCATCCCAAAATAAAAAGGGTAAAACACACATTGGAGGAATTTATTCTTCAGATGTATTTTATGATGAGAGACCAGATCTTAATGAACAAATGGTTAGGCATGGCATTTTAGGAGTAGAAATGGAAGCAGCCGAGCTTTACACCTTAGCAGCCAGACATGGATGTCGCGCCTTAGCTGTTTTAACAGTATCAGATCACCTTCAAACGGGTGAAGCTCTCTCTCCAGAGGACAGGCAGAGCTCGTTTGGAGATATGGTTGAGATTGCCCTCGAAGCAGCAATTTCAATAGACTAGTCAATAACCAATTTGTTTAGTTGGTTTTTTCAACCATTAGCTTTTTAACTTCAGCTATTGCTAAAGCAGGGTTTAGGCCTTTTGGACAAGTTTTTGCACAGTTCATTATAGTATGACAACGATACAGTTTAAAAGGATCATCCAAGTCTTCGAGTCGCTCATCAGTTGCTTGATCTCTACTATCAATAATCCAGCGATAAGCGTGTAAAAGTGCTGCTGGACCTAAATATCTATCGCTATTCCACCAATAAGAAGGACAGGATGTTGAGCAAGAAGCACACATCACACACTCGTAAAGACCGTCCAACTTTTTTCGATCTTCTATGGATTGCTTCCATTCTTCATTAGGCCTATTTGTTTTGGTTTCTAGCCAAGGCATAATAGAAGCATGTTGAGCGTAGAAATCGGTTAAATCAGGAATTAAATCCTTAATCACAGGCATATGAGGAAGTGGATATATATTTACATCGCCTTTAATTTCATCAAGTCCATAAATACAAGCTAAAGTGTTAATACCATCAATATTCATAGCACAAGATCCACAAATGCCCTCTCGGCATGAGCGTCTAAAAGTTAGCGTAGGATCAATCTCACTTTTAATCTTAATAAGAGCATCAAGTATCATAGGCCCACAGGAATCTATATCAACAAAATATGTATCCACTCGCGGGTTTTCGTCATCGTCAGGTGACCAGCGATAGATTTTAAACTTACGGATATTAGATGCGCCCTCTGGTTTTGGCCAGGTTTTACCCGTCAAAACCCTAGAATTTTTTGGCAATCTCAGCTGAACCATCAACGAACTCCGTTCTTATTCAAATTCAATCTTATAGTTTTTAAAAACATTTCTGGGCTAATACCTAGTGTTAAAAATTAAAAAGTTCTTTCTTTGGGTGCAATCTTTTTAATTTCGATGCCTCCCTCTTTTTCATCGGTCAATGGATCGCGTATTACATCTCTGTACGATAAATTTATGTTTGGCCCATCTATTTGCGCCAATGTGTGAACTCTCCATTTTTCGTCATCTCGAGTTGTATAATCTTCGTGAGCATGTGCCCCTCGACTTTCTTTGCGAGCCTCAGCTCCGGCTATAGTAGCTAAAGCATTCGGCATAAGATTTGTTAATTCTAAAGTTTCCATCAGATCACTGTTCCAAACCAAGGAATGGTCAGTAACATTTAGATCATCTACCTTTTCCGCTAGGCTTACCATGTCTTTGAGCCCTTGCGACATCGTCTCCGAGGTCCGGAAAACTGCAGCATCTTTTTGCATTGTTTTCTGCATTTCCAAACGCAAATCTGATGTGGGAATAGAGCCTTTTGCGTATCTTAACTTGTCAAAACGGCCCAACGTAGATTCAACCGCGAAGACATTGGTTGAAGGGATTTTACTCTTTCGATCTATAACTTTTCCCGCTCTCAACCCAGCGGCCCTACCAAATACAACAAGGTCAATTAGAGAATTCGATCCTAATCGATTTGCGCCATGCACAGAGGCACACCCCGCCTCACCGACGGCCATCAAACCAGGCACTATTGCGTTTTGATCCTTTGCGCTTGGTTTAATAACTTCGCCCCAATAATTAGTCGGAATACCACCCATGTTGTAATGCACTGTCGGTAACACTGGAATAGGCTGTTTAGTTACGTCGACACCAGCAAATATTTTGGCACTCTCGGAAATGCCCGGAAGTCGCTCTGCAAGGGCGTCCGGTGGCAGATGACTCAAATTTAGGTGGATATGATCGCCGTCCTTTCCAACACCTCTACCTTCTCGGATTTCCATTGTCATACATCGCGATACGTAGTCTCGAGGTGCTAAATCTTTATAGTGAGGAGCGTAGCGTTCCATAAAACGCTCACCTTCAGAATTAGTAAGATAACCGCCCTCACCGCGAGCTCCTTCCGTTATTAAACATCCTGATCCGTAAATTCCGGTTGGATGAAATTGAACGAACTCCATATCTTGTAGCGGAAGACCTGCGCGAGCCACCATACCTCCACCATCGCCAGTACAGGTATGCGCCGAGGTCGCACTAAAGTAGGCTCTACCATACCCACCCGTAGCAAGAACAACCATTTTTGCGTTAAAAACATGCATAGATCCATCATCTAATTTCCAACAGACTACACCTGTACACACGCCATCATCGGAAAACATAAGATCTAGTGCAAAGTACTCTATATAAAACTCAGCCTCATTTTTCAGAGATTGACCGTAGAGCGTGTGCAGAATTGCATGTCCAGTCCTATCAGCAGCAGCGCATGTTCTCTGAACTGGTGGCCCCTCTCCATATTCAGTCGTATGACCACCAAATGGCCGTTGGTAAATTTTGCCTTCTTCTGTTCGACTAAAGGGAACTCCATAATGCTCGAGTTCATAAACCGCCTTAGGTGCTTCACGAGCGAGATATTCCATTGCGTCGGTATCACCCAGCCAGTCAGATCCTTTTACTGTATCATACATATGCCACTGCCAGTGATCAGGGCCCATATTAGACAAAGAAGCAGCAATCCCTCCCTGAGCTGCAACTGTGTGAGACCGTGTTGGAAATACCTTTGTCACGCAGGCTGTTTTAAGGCCTTGTTCAGCCATTCCTAGTGTAGCCCTTAGTCCAGCCCCACCCGCACCAACAACAACCACATCATATTCATGAGTTTCGTAAGAATAAGCTAACATCTATTTCACCTTTAAAGCGCCATTTTAGCTACAGAGTAGAGGCCGACAGCCATTAAAAAATAACTGACAGCTTTAACTAAGATGATAGCTAATTTATGACCTAAGCCGCGAATATAGTCATCTATCAGGACTTGAGCACCTGCCTGAAAATGTTGTAGCACTATCACGATAGTCATTGAAATAATAATAGCAGGCCCAGGTCTGGATATATATTCTACCACTACCTCATAATCTTCACCAATAATTGATCCAAACATTAAAATAAATGCAGGAACTAAAAAGAATAGCAAAATTGAGGTGATTTTCATTTCGGAATAATGTCCAAAAATAGGCTTTGAGTTACTCATAATTATTACACTTTCAAATCAAAAAGAACTTTTTTTGTCACAAAAAGATTACCGTCAAAATTGTCAACAAGAAGGACCCAATCACT
>CACDPP010000027.1 GCA_902554705.1 Paracoccaceae bacterium | reverse complement strand
ACATCACCATCATAATCACGCTCCAGACCTGCTCGTGATCTTGCAATCGCGACGCACGAATTTGAAAAACTTGTTTTTGAATAACCGCCCTTAAATCCGTTAGTCGCACATAGATGAATTTCTGTTTTGCTATATCCTGTACTGGCTGCCTGAACCTGATCCACAGATTTGTTCTGTAGAGCAAAATACTCAGCCTCTTTTGCTATATTTTCCAGTTCATCAGGTTGAGGTTCATCACGCTCATCAGAAAGTTCAAACTCGGTAATATTCCAAAATCTCGCTAGTTGAGATTTATCTGCTAAACCACAGTATGGATCAATTGGTGCAGCTTTTGCCATATCAACCGCACGTTCAGCCATAAATTTAATTGAGGGATCTGATAAGTCTGATCCAGATACAACGGCCTGTCTTTTCCCAATAAATACACGTAATCCAAATTCCGTACTCTCACTACGTTCTATTTGTTCTAGAGTTTGCTTGCGTACTTCTATAGAGGTTGACGTCCCACTAATTCCTAATACATCAGCTTCCTCCGCCCCCGCAAGTTTTGCACGTTCTAAAATTTTTTGGCAGATTGTTTCCAACATAGCTACCTTGAGCCTTTTTTATTTTTGATTAAAAGATTTTTTATATGACCAATAATCGCTTAAATTTTTATCCAAGTTATCTTAAACGTTGACCATTTGCGTAAACTTTACCTTGTTCATCTATCTCAAATTCGGATAATAAAACATCATCACCGGTTGCTCGCATTATCAGCGCTAACATCATCCTAGCCCCCATTATGGTTTCGGATGGCAAAACTTGCATATTTTCCAGTCGGTCTATGAATGCATTGGATCCTTGTATCCTCAAAGAAGCTGTCCCCATAGGTCTCGGTATACCCTCAAAGGTTTCAAAATCTGCATTATCGAATTGAAAGCTTCCATTAGCTTCAACTTTTAATCCCAAAGCATCAAGAAGAAATTCTTTTAGCCTGAAACGTAAAATTTGCCCAAATTCTAAAGGGTCAAAATTCTGATTTTCAATTATCGCCTCACTCGTTAAACCCTCATCTAATATAGTTGATCCTTCGATGGCAAATTTTATAGACGCCGGATCATCTGGCATTATATTACCAGCATCAAAAAGATCCCAAAGTGTGTCAGAAAGATTTAGGCCAGATAAGTTGATACTCATTCCAAACTCTTGTTCCCCAGATTTAGCTAAAAGTGGAATATTCAAAGAAGTGGAAAACTCTTGGAAATCCAATTCAAAATTCCACTCGTTGGATGGTAGGTTCAGATTAAATTTGGACTTTTCGTTATCCGACTGAATAAAAAAACCAGATTGGGAAAGTGCGCTGGTCAGGGATGAAGGTCCCGTTGTAAATGAAAGCGAAAGCGGGCCACCCGGCGTAGTTGCATTTAAACGCATCTGACTGGTATCAAAAGTAAAATTTGAGGTCGAAGAAAACCCTTTTGCTAACGCTAGCTCAAAATCTTCATCAAGAGACACTTTTGGTTCGTTTGAAACAGAACTGGATTTTAATTGACCCATTACATATTGAAAATTCAATTCCAGGGGGACGCTAAGCACATTGACACCACCTTTTATTGAAGCGCCTGAAGCAGAAAGCAGCGACGTAATTTCAATTGTTGAACCACCTGTGGCTCTTATTGTCGAGTCCACATCTGCTAATACAAACTCCATTTCTGCAGAAAAGTCTGGCGAGGGAACTCCGTTATCAAGTAGTTCAACCAAAGCAAATCCAGCAGACGAAGCCGTAAGCTGATATAAAACTTGGGATAATTCACCAGAAACTTTAAAGTCCAACTCACGTGCGCGTACTAAAATACTCGCCTCAGTTTTATATCCAAACTCATCTTCATTTAGATATTGAACATAGATCTCTTCCGGCAACCTAATATAGATAAAACCATCTTTGTTTTTGGTTAAGTTCACAGAACTAATATCAAAGTTAATATCTGTCTGCGCATCCACTTCAAAAGAAATCTGGACGTTTTTTATGCTTAAATCTGATCCAACTGAAATCTCTTGCCCAATGACTTGGTAGCCACCATTTTCCAATAGTTTTTTTAAATTATCCCATGCATCTCTAGTACTCAGTTCGGCTTGAGCCAATAATGGAATGAAAACCAAAATACAGCTCATGTAAATCAATCTAAAAAATTTATAGTACATACTTTATCCCAATAAGTATAAATTTCATAAGTTGTCTTTAGAGTTTTTTGGCGTCAAGATAAATAATATATAGTGTAATTCCGAAAATTTTTAGTTTTTTTTATAGGTCCACAAAAATGGTAAGTTTAAGCGGTAAAACAGTTTTAATCACGGGAGCCAGCCGGGGAATTGGAGAAGCAGCAGCCAAAACTTTTGTACAAGCTGGTGCAAACGTCATGCTAACTGCACGAAACGCGGATAAATTAGAGAGTATAAAAAGAAATTTGGGCGATCGCACCGAGTATTTTGCAGGCAATATATCTGACCCTAATATTGTGAGTGAGTTGGTGGATTTTTGCTATGCGCATTTTGGTACTCTAGATATTTTGATAAATAATGCTGGGACAATTCAGCCTATTGGGCTTATCCACGAAATAAAACCAGAAGACTGGTCTAGTGTTATTGACACAAATCTCAAAAGTATTTTTTATACAATAAACGCTGTTTTACCCAGGATGATCAAAAACGGTGAAGGAACAATTTTAAATGTTAGTTCCGGAGCAGCTCATAATTCTCTGACGGCTTGGAGCCACTATTGTGCTTCAAAAGCTGGTGCTGCAATGCTTACACAGTGTTTGCACACTGAATATTTTGAACATGGAATTCGAGCAATAGGTCTTTCACCTGGTACTGTTGCCACTCAAATGCAACTTGAAATAAAAGAGAGCGGAATCAATCAAGTTAGCGAATTAGATTGGAGCGCACATATCCCCCCAGACTGGCCTGCAAAAGCTCTTCTGTGGATGTGTAGTCCAGAAGCAAATGAATTTGTTGGAAAAGAAATTTCACTACGCGATGAGGTAATTCGTCGGAAAGTTAATCTAATTTGATTACTTGTAAAAAACATAAAAATGCTGTTTGGGAGATTAAAATCAATCGCCCAGAAAAAGCTAACTCACTTTCCTCTAAGATGCTAGAAGACCTATTAACTATTATTCAAAAGGCTAATGAAGCTAAGGGACTGATCCTAACCGGCCAAGGCAAAACCTTCAGTGCCGGTGCAGATTTAAGTGAAGTAAAATCTGGATTAGCAACGTCACCAATTTGGGAAAAATTGTCAAAAAGTCTGAAGGACCTTAACTGTGTTACAATTGCCGCTTTGAATGGTACCGTTGCCGGAGGTGCTTTCGGAATGATTTTAGCATGCGATATTAGAATTTGCGTTCCGTCATCAAAATTTTTCTACCCAGTAATGAAAATGGGCTATTTGCCCCAACCTTCGGATCCGGAAAGGCTTATTGATCTGATAGGTCCTGGTCGAGCAAAATTAATGCTAGTTGCAGGTGAAAAATTAGACTCTGACAAAGCCTATAAATTTGGCTTGGTCGATGAAGTAGTTATGGAAGAAAATTTGATAAATCGTGCTCATGAACTACTATCTGCTTCTTTATCAGCGCGTTCAGACCATATCGCAGGTATAAAGCTTTTAATGACTTAAATTTTTCTTTTTTTTGGTACCTTAGATAGAAAATTCGCTGGCCGTTTAGCCACCCAAACAAAAAACTTCGATAGCCTTGGATGTGCTTTCAGAGTTTCAATAGAGTTAAATTTTTTTGCTAATTCCCCCTCAGAAAGGGCAGCGTGAATTTCTTTGTGACAAATATGATGAACTAAAATAGTTGGGCCATTCTTTCCCCCCTTTAGTTTTGGAATTAAATGATGAAGACTTTGCGGTACGCCTGGTGGTATCTCGCGCAAACATAATGGACAAACCGGTAGAAGCTGTTCATTTTTATTCAAAAATTCGTTCCTTTACGGCAAGTTTTTGTTTCGGATTACAAATCATAACTTCACCATATATAGTTACAATTAATTTTGGGACAAATAAGGACGTTGAATGTGTGATGTACTAATTGTTGGTGGAGGTCCCGCTGGATTGATGGCAGCCGACTATCTAAGTAAACATAATTACAGTATAACTATTGTTGATCAAATGCCCACGATGGGCAGAAAATTTTTGATGGCTGGAAAATCAGGGTTGAACTTGACAAAAAACGAACCCGTTGAAAAATTTTTGAATAATTTCTCCGAAAGTACTCCACAGCTACTAAGTGCACTAGAAAACTTCACACCTGATGACGTTCAAACTTGGGCTACTTCATTAGGCATCAATCTTTTCACGGGAAGCACTGGCCGAGTTTTCCCAACACAAATGAAAGCATCGCCTTTATTGAGAGCTTGGCTTTCTCGACTGGACACAAGAGGCGTTACCAGAAGACATAAAATGAAAGCCATATCATTAAACAATATGTCACTGCTTTTCGAAACTGAAAATGGGAAAGAAGAAATTTCTGCAAAAGCTATTTTGTTTGCCATGGGTGGAGCTAGCTGGCGACGTCTTGGATCAGATGCTCGATGGCTTAAATGGTTAACCAATGTAAAAAATGAAAAATTCAGTGCTTCAAACGTAGGATTGAAAATCAATTGGAGTACCCACGTAAATAAATATTTTGGAGAACCGGTAAAGGCAATCACCTTAAGCTCTGGAAAGATACAATCAAAAGGAGAAATTGTAATCACTCAAACCGGCATCGAGGGTGGCGGAATATATTCATTGTCGCCAGCTATCAGAAAAGGTGAAGAGGTTTTTTTAGATCTTCTACCGAATTGGAACGAAAAGCAGCTAAATGATACCCTGCAAAATTCACTTACTAAATCAAGTTGGTCAAACTATCTCAGAAAAGTATTTAAATTAAATAAAGTAAAACAAACACTTTTAAGAGAATTCTCCTCTAATTCTTTTTCTAAAGAACAACTTTTGGTCGATTTAAAACGTCTTAGAATAACACATAAGGGGTTTGATGAGATAGATAAAGCAATATCAACCGCTGGTGGGATACATTTTGATCAACTCAATCATAATCTCATGCTGTCAAAAAAGCCTGGCATCTTTTTCGCCGGAGAGATGCTTAATTGGGACGCTCCTACCGGTGGGTATTTAATTACTGCTGCTCTCGCTACTGGGCTTTGGTCAGCAAAAGGAATAGAAAAACTTCTTTCAGGAGGTACTTTTAGTTAATCTCCTGACCACCGGCCTATCATAACACAAATTTATGTAATCATTAAAACGTCTATTTTCTGATGGGAATTTTGCTGAGCGAGCCCAACTTCCACAATGTGCTAGAATAATGTCTGGAAGCATGAATTCATCCCCCATCAAAAAATTGCTTTCTTTCTCACTCATTATGCGATCAATATTTCTTTCAAATTCCCATTTTAGAATCGAACTAATTTATGCTAAATATAGTGCTATGATAGTCGCAAAACACAAAATACAGAGTGACCAACCTGAAATAAAACAGCTAGATGAAGCAGCTATAAACCGCATCGCAGCAGGAGAGGTCATTGAAAGGCCATCTTCGGCCGTAAAAGAACTTATCGAGAATTCTATTGATGCAGGGGCAACGAACATTCTCGTTGACGTTTCAGACGGGGGTAAAACATTAATCCGAGTAATAGATGATGGCTGCGGAATGACGCCCACCGACCTTCCCCTAGCTGTTTCGCGTCATGCTACATCAAAATTGAAAAGTAATGATTTATTTAATATTTCAACATTCGGATTTAGAGGCGAAGCCCTACCATCTTTGGGCGCTGTCAGCCGACTAAATATTAAAACAAAAGGTGTAAAAACTGAAGCTGCGGAACTTACAGTAGACGCAGGTTTAGTCTCAAAAATTAAACCAATTGCCTTAAACAGAGGGGCCGTAATTGAATTGAGAGATTTATTTTACGCTACCCCAGCAAGATTAAAGTTCTTAAGAACAGACCGCACTGAACTTCAAGAAATAAATAAAATAATAAAAAGCTTATCTATAGCCTATCCGCCCATTAGCTTTAAACTTAGAGATATTAGCCAAAATAAAGACCGCTTACTATTTAGCGTTTCCTCAGAAACAGGCGCGCCTGAAGAAGCTCTCAAACAAAGAATTTCCAGGGTCCTTGATCAATCTTTCATTGATAACTCTTGTATTATCAAAGCTGAACGTGAAAACTTTAAATTATCTGGATTTGTCGCCCTTCCGACGTTTTCACGCGGGTCAACAAATCTTCAACACATTTATATAAATCAACGCCCAGTAAAAGATAAAATACTTATCGGAGCCGTTAGAGCCGCATATTCAGATTTTCTAGCAAAGGACAGATATCCAGCCGTAGTGCTGTTTTTGGAATGCAACCCTCAATTTGTCGATGTAAACGTTCACCCGTCTAAATTAGAAGTGCGTTTCAGAGAACCAGGCGTAGTGAGGGGCTTAGTCATTTCTGCCATTCGTCACGCTTTAGCTGAAGCTGGCCACCGCTCATCTTCCACAATAGCTGGCGCTGCATTGGGTGCCATTCAGGTAAACAACTCGTTTCCAAAATCTTTATATCAAATGGATCTTGATAAAAGTTACCCTGTAAAACTTCCTCCAAATAGGTTCCTAGAAAGCCCTGAAACCAGTCAAATGGATAATTTTAGAAATCAGAAATTTGACGAATTAAAAACTCCTACTGGTGGCTTTATTGATAATGATAGAGAGGACCAACTATCCTCACAACATCCACTTGGTGCTGCTCGCGGGCAGGTTCACGAAAATTATATAATTGCCCAAACCAAAGATAGTGTTGTTATTGTCGATCAGCACGCGGCCCATGAAAGACTAGTTTACGAAAAGTTAAAAAAGCAAATGGAAGCCAGTAGTGTTATAAGGCAAGTTCTTTTAATTCCTGAAATCATAGAACTGTCTAGTTCTGATATATCAAGTTTAATTGCGGAAAAAGAGCAGCTTCTTAAATCTGGTCTGGTACTTGAAGAATTTGGTGAAAATGCTGTAATCATACATGAGACCCCAGCTCTTTTGGGGGATTTTAATGTTGAGTCATTAATTCTCGATATCTTGGATGAATTATCAAATAGTGGAAACAGTGAAAAATTAGAAGAAGAGATAACTTCAATACTAAGCCGAAAAGCTTGCCATGGATCGATAAGATCAGGCCGTAGATTAAATCAAGAAGAAATGAATGCACTCCTCAGAGAAATGGAGGTTACTCCTTACTCTGGGCAATGCAATCATGGCAGACCCACCTATATTGAACTGAAGCTTAAAGATATCGAGAGGTTATTTGGAAGAACATGATGTACCTAAATCTCTCACCAATCCTGTTCGTTCTCATTGTGAGCATGGCCGTTTTGCTCATTTTGGTATTATATTTAATGTTACGACCGAAACTCAATTCTGAAAACTCCCACAAGCCGGTCATCGATCACTTAAACATCGTTGGAGACGAAATTCAAAAGCTGAGTGAAGGTCAAGAACGGCTCACAGGTGGATTACAAACTGTGTCGGAAGCTCAAGCGAAAGCACAACTATCTTTGATCAATATGATGGAGGAAAGACTAGCAAAGGTCCAACTTCAGATGAATGAAAATCTATCGCACTCTTCACGAAGAACTGCACAATCACTTGGTGATCTTCAACAGCGCCTTAGTACAATAGATAAAGCACAAGAAAAAATGAAAAATGTTAACTGGGTGTTTGTGGTGAAATAGCAAGAGGATCTGTTTTTAATTCTATAATCGCTGGCTTACCTGATGACCTAGCTCGCTCAAACGCCGGTAGAAAATCCTCAGTTTTTGCTACAGTTTCGCCAAAACCACCATATGATTGCGCAAGCGAAGCAAAATTAGGATTTAACATATTCGTACCCGATACTCGGCCAGGATAAGTGCGTTCCTGATGCATCCGTATTGTTCCATAAACTCCATTATTTGAAATTATAATAATAATATTAGCGTTATATTGCATAGCTGTACCAAATTCTTGAATAGACATTTGAGCACAACCATCACCAGCCAAACAAACCACCTCAGTACTTGGAAACTCTAATTTAGCACTAATAGCCGCAGGAATTCCATAACCCATAGACCCGGAAGTTGGGGCCAATTGGGTTTTAAATGATTTATACTGAAAATATCTATGCAGCCAGGCCGCATAATTTCCAGCACCATTGGTAACAATAGACCCTTCAGCAAGCACATCATTTAATTGCAATATTATCTGCTCCATTTTCACCAAACCAGGAGTTTCGAAAGGTTCTCTCCAAGAGTAATAACCGTCCTTGAGACTTGTTAAATCACTTCTTTTTTTCACCGCGCAAGCCAAAGCGCCCTCCAAGAAATCAGAGCTATTGCAGGCCAAGGATATGTCAGGAGTGTAAACTCTTCCTAATTCATTAGGGTCTGGGTGAATATGAATTAGTGGACTGTCAGGATTTGGAACATTTAACAAGCTGTACCCGCCAGTTGTATTTTCACCTAATCTGGCGCCAAGACATAATATCAAATCCGCTGATTTGATATATTCTTTTAATTGAGGGTTTATGCCTAGACCCACATCACCCATGTAATTTGGGTGCCTATTATCAATAAAATCCTGGCACCTAAATGAGGTGCCTACAGGTAAAGACATTTGTTCTGAAAGTTTTTCCAAGTTAATAGAGGCCTTTTTAGACCACTTTGATCCACCAACAATACAAAAAGGGCGATTTGCTTCCGCTATTCTACCAACAATTTCAGTTACCACTTTTACATCTGCACCTTGATTTACTTCAACAACGGGTTTTGCATCTTTTACTTCACAATCTGCTGCCAGTATATCTTCAGGAATTGCTAGAATGACCGGTCCGGGTCGTCCAGAGCATGCAACACTAAAAGCTCTAGCAATGTACTCTGGTATTCGGTCCGCTCGATCTATCTCTGCAACCCATTTTGCAAGTGGCTCAAACATTTTTCTATACTCTATTTCCTGAAATGCTTCCCGGTCACGCTGATTACTTGCAACTTGGCCGACTAAAAGAATTAGTGGCGTACTATCTTGAAACGCAACATGTATTCCTGAGCAAGCATTAGTTGCTCCAGGACCACGCGTTACAAAAGCCACGCCAGGTTCACCTGTTAGCTTTCCATAAGCCTCAGCCATCATAGCTACGCCGCCTTCATGACGCCCAACTATTGTCTCTATTCCACTTTCCAATAATCCATCTAATGCAGCAAGATAACTTTCCCCGGGAATACAGAAAACACGTTTAACACCCTGAATTCTCAGTTGATCAATCAGAATTTTTCCACCGTGTCGCATAAAATATTCAGTTCAACCTTTGAAGATTATAACATTTTCAATGCGTCCAAGCACCACGACGATTAGTTGCGAAGTTTTCGCCATACCCACCTGTCCGAACATTAAACTTTCTCTTCTTAGGTTCAGTCACCTGAGCATCAATTCCATTTTCTTCGGCATAATCAATAGCTGCTTGCTTAGTTTCAAATGTCAGAGTGACCTGTGTTTGAGTTTCGCCAGAAGATGTCCAGCCCATCAAAGGATCAATTTCGCTTGTGCTCTCCGGCATAAATTCCAAAATCCATGATTTGGTTTTAGCGAGACCGGAAGACATTGCCGTTTTAGATGGTTTGTAAATTCTTGCGCGCATGGACACACTCCCTTTATCAACCTATATATGCCAGTAAAGCATATTACTGTTCAAGAGATAAGAAGCACTCTTTCGACAGCCAAATAAAATTTATATTTAAAGCGGATTTATTTTGCAAAACAAATCAGAAATTTCATTAGCAAATGCGCCATCAGATCTGCCCGGCAGTCGTGAAAAACTAGAAGGCGGAAAAAAATTTATTTTGAATACGGACTTTATTCCAGCTGGTGATCAACCTAGCGCCATAAAGGAGCTGGCGAGTGGAATCCAAGCAAATGAGCAAGATCAAGTCCTTCTAGGAGCTACTGGAACTGGTAAAACTTTTACAATGGCGCACATAATTGAGAGTACTCAAAAACCAGCAATTATCTTGGCACCAAATAAAACCTTGGCAGCTCAGTTATATGGTGAATTTAAAGGTTTTTTCCCAAACAATGCCGTAGAATATTTTGTAAGTTATTACGATTACTATCAACCAGAAGCCTATGTGCCGAGATCGGATACATATATAGAAAAAGAAAGCCAGATAAATGAGCAAATTGACCGAATGCGGCATTCTGCAACTCGGGCCCTTTTGGAAAGAGATGATGTAATTATAGTCGCTTCAGTGTCATGCATTTATGGTATCGGTTCAGTTGAAACTTATGGTGCAATGACCCAAGATCTCAAATCTGGCGAATCTTATGATCAACGCCAAATTATGGCTGATCTGGTAGCACAACAATATCGCAGAAATGACCAAGCTTTTCAAAGAGGTACGTTTAGGGTCAGGGGTGATGTCTTGGAGATTTTCCCAGCACACCTCGAAGATCGTGCCTGGAGGCTTTCTTTTTTCGGTGAAGAACTAGAAAATATATTTGAATTCGATCCGCTTACAGGGGAGAAAACTAACAGTCTGGAAAGAATTCGCGTTTATGCAAATTCTCATTACGTGACACCAAAACCGACAATGCAACAGGCAATAATTGGGATAAAAAAGGAACTTCGCCAAAGACTGGACAACCTGGTGTTAGAAGGCAAATTACTGGAGGCACAAAGGCTCGAACAAAGAACTAATTTTGATCTGGAAATGTTGGAAGCTACAGGCGTATGCAATGGAATTGAAAATTATTCCATATATCTCACTGGCAGATCGCCAGGAGAACCCCCGCCCACTTTGTTTGAATTTATACCAGACAACGCAATAGTTTTTGCTGATGAAAGTCACGTGAGCATTCCTCAGATTGGGGGAATGTACCGAGGAGATTATCGCCGGAAATTCACTTTAGCAGAACATGGTTTTCGCCTACCCTCTTGTATGGATAACCGACCATTAAAATTTGAAGAGTGGGACGCTATGCGTCCACAATCAATCTATGTTTCAGCAACTCCTGGTGGATGGGAATTAGATCAAACCGGTGGCGTGTTTACGGAACAAGTTATACGCCCAACTGGGCTCCTTGACCCGGAAGTTGAAATTCGGCCTGTAGAAATGCAAGTTGATGATCTGTTAGATGAAGTCAAAAAAATGGCTCAAAACGGTTTTAGAACACTAGTTACGACTCTTACAAAAAGAATGGCAGAAGATCTTACTGAGTATTTGAATGAACAGGGTGTAAGAGTACGTTAC
Source organism: Paracoccaceae bacterium (assembly GCA_902554705.1). Lineage (GTDB taxonomy): Bacteria > Pseudomonadota > Alphaproteobacteria > Rhodobacterales > Rhodobacteraceae > Salinivivens. Next base: position 12,741 of record CACDPP010000027.1, on the reverse strand, counting down.
ATGCATTCTGATATAGATACTATTGAACGAATTGAAATACTCAGAGATTTAAGATTAGGAGCTTTTGATGTGCTGGTTGGTATCAATCTCTTGCGAGAAGGCTTAGATATACCCGAATGTGGATTAGTAGCCATTTTGGATGCTGACAAAGAAGGGTTCTTACGATCCGAGACTTCGCTTATTCAAACGATCGGTAGAGCCGCAAGAAATGAAAATGGCAGAGTAATAATGTATGCTGATCGCATTACTGGTTCTATGGAGAGAGCAATTGCAGAAACAGACAGACGGCGTGCGAAACAGGCTAAATACAATCAAGAAAACGGCATTACGCCTGAAACCGTAAAGAAAAATGTCGATGATATTCTGGCCGGGCTTTATAAAGGCGATACAGATCAGTCTAGGGTCACAGCTAAAGTCGAAAAGCCAATGGCTGGGGCTAATCTCCAGACTGTGCTTGAAGGTATGCGCACCGAAATGCGGAAAGCCGCAGAGAATTTAGAGTTTGAGGAGGCTGCAAAACTAAGGGATGAAATTAAGCGACTGGAAGCAGTTGACCTAGCTGTTGCCGATGATCCTCTGGCTCGGCAAAGTGCAATAGAGGCAGTTTCAAAAACGAGCAAACCAAGATCGACAGGAGGGCGCGGGGGCACGCGCGCTTACCGAGGCAAGAGCAAGCCAAAGCTTAATTAAGATGTTATAATATTAGTCGCTTCAAAAATAATTTTGAAAATTAGCAATGCATCGAAAGCTTTTATGCAGAAAAATCACTGTTCTCTATAATAATTACACCTGAGATTTTCCATATACCCGAAATATTTTTCATAAAGTACTTCAGCAAAAAAAGCTCATCTTTTTTATTGGTAATGCGTACAATTTGGGAATATCCTTGCGGCGTTTCTTCCAGTTTTAAAAATTGAAAACTATTGTAACGCCAGACCATTGGGTAACCTTTTTTTACCATTCTGGAAAAATTATCAACCGAACCAAAAATATCCTTTATTCCAGGGCTCGCATGAGTGAACGCTTCGGTAAAATCATCCGAAGCAAAAGCCTCTAATTGATTAGATATAGTATTTTGTATATCGGTCTGCTCGTCTGCGGCTAATATTGTGGAAATAAAAATAAAAATAACGGCTATAAATCTGAACACAATTCCCTCCACTTTGTTATAAATTAGGTCCAAAGTTGCGTTCGTCAATCTTTTACAAATATACCATCCAAAGCTTTTTCGATAAGCTGAATTGTCTCTTGAACACCATAAAGTGCAATAAAACCACCAAATCTCGGGCCTTGGCTAGCACCTAGAAGAACCTCATATAAAGCCTTAAACCAATCTCTCAATGGATCAAATTTCTCACGACCACATGCAAAAACAATTGACTGAAGTTCCTCGGCGTCTCGATTACCTTCGAAATCATTCAGCATATTGCGCAAATCCGTTAAGGCTTCCCTCTCGATAGAATTAGGTAATCTGTACACCTTTTGTGGTTTAACAAAGTCATTGTAGTAACTAATTGCGAAAGAAGCGGCTTGATCAAGTTGAGGATTATTTTCAGGAGATGCGCCTTCCGCATATCTTTTAATAAAACCCCAAAGCTGGTTTTTATCTTCTGCATTAGCCACTGCAGCAAGATTTAATAACATACTAAATGGTACAACCATATCGGACATGGGTGCGGTATTGCCATGAATGTGAAAAATTGGATTTGTAGCTTTAGACTTTAAATCTTGTGTGGCATAGGCCTTTAGCTGTTGATGATATTCGTCAACAGCTTTGGGTATGACGTCAAAGTACAATCGCTTGGCTGTTTTTGGCTTTTGATACATGAAGTAACTTAAACTTTCAGGACTAGCATAAGTTAACCATTCATCTATCGAAATTCCATTCCCAGAAGACTTTGAAATTTTTTGCCCTTGGTCATCTAAAAATAGTTCATATGTAAAGTGCTCGGGTGGTCTTTGCCCTAGTATTTTGCAAATTCGATCATAAATTGGAGTGTTAGTGGAGTGGTCTTTTCCGTACATCTCAAAGTCCACTCCCAGAGCAGCCCAACGCGCACCAAAATCTGGCTTCCACTGAAATTTTACATTGCCGCCAGTCACTGGCAGCGTCCAAGGCTTTCCGTCTTCATCATCAAAAGAGATCGTGTAGTTTTTTACATCAACGTCATTTAATGGAACATATAAAACGCGTCCTGTTTCAGGATGAATTGGTAAAAAAATGGAGTATGTTTTTTTTCTTTCATCACGCAAAGAATTTAACATTACTTGCATTATCTCATCATACTTTTCTACTGCACGCTTTAGGATTTGATCAAACCTGCCAGATTTATAAAAGTCTGTTGCTGAATAAAACTCATATTCAAAACCAAAGGTATCAAGAAATCTTCTCAACATAGCATTATTATGATGACCAAAACTTTCAAATTTACCGAAAGGATCAGGAACAGAAGTTAAAGGTTTTTGTATGTGCTCACTTAAGGTTTCTTTATTAGGAACGTTACCAGGAATTTTTCTCATTCCATCCAAATCGTCCGAAAAGCAAATTAACTTAGCTGGAATATCGCTGATTTCACGAAAAGCCCTCATTATCATTGTTGTCCGCGCCACTTCTCCAAAAGTGCCAATGTGTGGCAATCCTGAAGGACCATAGCCAGTTTCAAATAACACATAGCCTTTTTCTGGTGGAGTTTTTTCGTAACGCTTTAGTATACGACGCGCCTCATCAAATGGCCAAGCCTTTGAAGCCATTCCTGTTTCGCGCATTTCCAACATTTTAATCTCCAGTAACTCGTTTTTTTTGTTTTACAAAAACTCATGCTTACTATTGCTACAATTCAAATAGGTCAATATTCTCAAATTAAGCTGTTTCAAAGGAGACACAAAATGTCCAGAGAAGTAACACCGATTTTAACAGCACAAGATTGCATAGTGGCAATGATGATGGCAATAGCTATATCCGATAATAATATTAGAACTGCGGAACTGGTTAAAATTCAATCTGCTGTTAATAATCTACCAATTTTTGCAGAGTACGATATAGATAGATTAAATATAATTTCGCAAACCGTTTTTGACCTCTTTGAACAAGAGGATGGTCTAGATGCTTTGTTTGGCCTGGTGAGAAATCATTTACCATCTGAACTCAACGAGACAGTTTATGCTTTGTGTTGTGATGTAGCAGCAGCAGATGGATTAATTTTTGAACCGGAATTAAGACTACTTGAAGAAATAAGGTATGAACTTAACATAGACCGACTACACGCTGCTGCAATCGAGAGAGGCTCAAGAGCTCGACACATGACAATAAGCAAATAAATATTTATTCCCTGCAGATTATTTTTTTCGAATTTCTGAACTCGAAACCTTCATCAAAGGCATATTTGAGAAACACCATTTCGGGGAATGCTGGTAGGGAAGAAGCCTTCCCTCTTTTGCCGGAAGCTTATAGGCTTTATAAATCTTTGCCACTTTTGAATTTAAGCCCGTTTGGCGCGATGGTGGCCGCGCAAGAACACCAATTGGAAAGTTTTCGATAATCCACTTCCAGTTTTTCCACAAATGAAATTGTGCCAAATTGTCAGAACCCATTAACCAGACAAATTTCGTTCTGGGGTACTTCAAAGAAAGGTAATCTAGTGTTTCCCAAGAATATTGTGCACCAATTTCGGTTTCTACTCTTGACATAATAACTTTAGGGTTGCGAATAATTTTTTGAGCTTGCTCTAGTCTAATTTGTATTGGCGCAGGAGCCATACTCTTTAACGGATTCCTAGGACTGATGAGCCAAATTACTTTATCTAAATTAAAAAGCTTCATGGCCTGAAAAGAGAAATGGACATGACCCAAATGCGGCGGATCAAATGAGCCGCCTAATAGACCTATTTTTGTACCATCCAAAAACATTAAATCAAAAATTCCTTCAATACCGTTCTTTATATTTTGGTTTTTACCAGTTTTCTATACATTTGGATCTCAATATTTTTTTAACAAACCAATCACTAATTTTTCTAAGACTAAACGATTGCTCATCAACTAATGAAAGCGTATTCTCCTGAGAAGTTGTTAAAAGTGGAGTAAATAATGGCTGCTTATCAATACGTTTATCATATGCAGGGCGTTTCAAAAACTTATCCAGGTGGGAAAAAATGTTTCGAAAATATACACTTGAGCTTTTTACCTGGGGTAAAAATAGGTGTGGTTGGCGTTAATGGAGCTGGTAAGTCAACATTGATGAAAATAATGGCTGGTTTAGATACAGATTTTTCTGGTGAAGCATGGTCTGCAGAAGGCGCAAAAGTTGGCTATTTGCCCCAGGAACCCGAATTAGACTCATCAAAAAATGTCCGTGAAAACGTGATGTTAGGTGTAGCTCCAAAAAAAGAAATTCTCGACCGTTATAACGATTTAGCTATGAACTATTCTGAAGAAACGGCAGATGAAATGGCAAAACTTCAGGACCAAATAGATGCTGAGAATTTATGGGATTTAGATAGTCAAATTGACGTTAGTATGGAAGCTCTTCGCTGCCCGCCTGACGATGCTGATGTAGCAACTCTATCTGGCGGCGAAAAACGCCGTGTTGCACTGTGCAAGCTTCTGCTGGAAGCGCCGGAAATGCTGCTACTTGATGAACCGACAAACCATTTAGATGCGGAGACGATAGCTTGGTTACAGCAACATTTGATCGACTATAAAGGTACGATCCTGATTGTAACACATGACAGATATTTTTTGGATGACATAACTGGTTGGATCTTAGAATTAGATCGTGGTCGCGGCATTCCATATGAAGGAAATTACTCAAGCTGGTTGGAGCAAAAGGCCAAAAGACTAGAACAAGAATCACGAGAGGATAAGACACGACAAAAGACTTTGGAACGTGAATTAGAGTGGATGCGTCAGGGCCAAAAAGCACGTCAGGCCAAACAAAAAGCCAGGATCAATGCCTACAACGATTTAGCAACACAATCGGAACGCGAAAAAATATCAAGAGCTCAAATTGTTATACCAAATGGACCAAGATTGGGTGGAAAAGTAATCGAAGTTGCAAACTTAAACAAAGCAATGGGAGATAAACTTCTTATTGAAGGTCTAAGTTTTAGTCTACCACCAGGAGGGATAGTTGGAGTAATTGGGCCAAACGGCGCAGGTAAATCAACACTATTCAAAGTTCTTACAGGACAGGAAAGTGAAGACTCGGGTTCTGTTAGCTATGGTGACACGGTTCAACTATCTTATGTAGACCAATCTAGAGACGACTTGAAAGATGGTGAAACTGTATGGGAAGCGATTTCAGGTGGAGCTGAAGTAATTGAATTGGGTGATGCTCAAGTAAACTCGCGCGCCTATTGCTCATCATTTAACTTTAAAGGTGGGGATCAGCAAAAGAAAGTTTCCTTATTATCTGGGGGTGAGCGAAACAGGGTACATATGGCCCGCCTCTTAAAGTCAGGTGGTAACGTATTGTTATTAGATGAACCTACCAATGATTTGGATGTTGAGACCCTGCGTGCACTCGAAGATGCATTAGTAGATTTTGCAGGATGTGCTGTCGTTATATCCCACGATCGCTTCTTTCTAGATCGAATTTGCACACACATTATGGCTTTCGAAGGTGACGCTCACGTGGAATGGTTTGAAGGAAACTTTGAGGATTACGAAGAAGATAAAAAGAGAAGATTTGGACCAGATGCTCTAGAGCCTAAAAGGATAAAACACAAAAAATTTACCCGGTAAAAGAAATAGAAGTTCTTGGAAAAAATTTATTTGAGCACTGCTGTTCTTTAGATTTTATTTGAAAGAATTTAATAAAGTTAACTCTACACACTAGGAAATATAGAAAATGCAATTTGCAACATTTCACGATTTAGAAGATCAAAGTATTTTTATAACTGGCGGCGGAGCAGGCATTGGGGCAGACTTAACTAAGGGTTTTTTATCACAAGGTGCTAAGGTAACTTTCATACAGCGATCAAATCCAGAAAAATTTTTGATCGAGTGCAAAGATAAATATAAACATGAACCAAGCTTTCTTGCATGTGATGTAACCAATACGAAAGAATTAAAGACAGCATTACGAGCGACAGCTGAAAAACAAGGGCCCATATCTGTTTTAGTGAATAATGCTGCTAATGATACTCGCCACACATTAGGTGAGTTTACGTCTGAGCAGTGGGACAAAACAATGGATGTGAACTTGAAACCACATTTTTTTGCCACCCAAGAGGTGGTAGAGGGAATGAAAAAAAATGGTGGTGGGTCTATCATTAACTTTTCGTCAATTTCATACATGATGGGAAATGAAGGGTATCCAGCATATGCAACTGCTAAATCTGCTATAACGGGCTTGACCCGTTCTTTGGCGCGAGAATTAGGTCCATTTAATATTCGGGTAAATGCAATCATGCCAGGATGGGTTTTAACCAAAAGGCAGATGGACTTATGGGCGACAGAAGAGGATCTTTCAAAACATTTAGATAGGCAATGTCTTAAGGAGCACTTATCAGGATTTGATATTGTAGGGGGCACATTATTTTTAGCTTCTGGCACCTCAAAAATGATGACCTCCCAGGCCTTGGTTATAGACGGTGGTGTGGTAGTTACCGGATGAGTGAGTTCAGCGAAATTTCTTTGATCGCAGCCGACTGGGGCACATCAAATTTACGCGTCTGGGGCATGGATCATCAAGGAAACGTGATTAATAGAATTACTAACGGTAAAGGTATGTCCTCACTTATGCCAAGTGAGTTTGAACCCTATCTTATGGGCCTCATCGGAAATTGGCTACCTAAACAAGGAAACGCCAAGTGTCCCATAATAATTTGTGGGATGGCCGGAGCAAAGACTGGCTGGAAAGAGGCAGCTTACTTAAAAGCTCCCTGCTCTCCGGTAAATAAAGAAAAGATAATGCAAATCGAAACAGAAGATCAGCGAATTTCAGTAAGTATTGTACCCGGCATTATGCAAAAGTCACCGCCGGACGTAATGCGAGGTGAGGAAACTCAAATTGCTGGATATTTGTCAAAAAACCCAGATTTTGATGGTATTATCTGTCTCCCCGGAACACATACGAAGTGGGTACACATAAGCGCGGGCGAAATAGTTAGTTTTAAAACATTTATGACAGGTGAAATTTTTCTATCACTGTCCGAGCGCTCTATTTTAAAAAATTCTGTGCAAAGCAACGATTTTGATCCGACTTCTTTTTTGGAAGCTTTCGATGACACTTACTCCAATCCTGCTCTGCTTTCTTCTAAGTTGTTCGGGATACGCGCTGCAGATCTTTTGGAAAATACTTCTACTAAATTTCTTAAATCTAAGCTTTCGGGATATCTAATCGGCTCTGAATTAGCCGGCGCAAAAAGTTACTGGTTAGGTCAGAATATAGTAATGATAGGAAACGATGATTTATGTATCCTTTACGAAAAAGCACTTAAAAAATTAGGTTTAAATGCAACTATTGAAAATACACAAAACGTAACGCTTAGTGGCCTTAAACAAGCATGCCTTGGTAGGTAAAATCTATGAATAGAAATCGTGAATTGATAGCAATTTTAAGAGGGCTAACACTTGATAGGTGTGTCACGGTGGGTGAAATCTTGATTGCTGAAGGGTTTTCTAAGTTAGAAGTCCCATTAAACTCTCCTAGCCCAATGAAAACCATTTCAGAGATGCAAAATAGGTTCGGCAATTCCGTTACCATCGGCGCCGGAACAGTTACAAATGTCAATGAGGTCAATGAACTCTCTGATTTAGGTTGTCAGATGATCGTATCCCCAAATACAGATACGGAAGTAATCAAAGCTACAAAAAACAAAGGTATGCTTTCGTTCCCAGGCGCCTTCACACCATCTGAATGTTTCTCAGCGATTAATTCAGATGCAGATGGCCTAAAAATTTTTCCAGCCTTTAAACTTGGAGTTAAGGGTTTTAAAGCACTCAAAGCTGTACTGCCAAGCAACCTAAAAACTTATGCCGTTGGTGGAATCGATGAAGCGCATTTCAGTGATTGGTTAGATGCCGGCGTAAACGGTTTTGGGATTGGATCAAATTTATTTCATCCATCTATGAGTAATGATGACATCCAGTTTGCTGCGAGGAAAATCGTATTGGCTTATGACAATTGGCATACCAAGAAATGATGAAAATCTTCGATAAGACAAAATGCAAATTGGGTGAAGGTCCATTATGGCATCCAGTTCGGCGAGAGCTGTTTTGGTTTGATATTCTTTCATCCAAAATGCTGCATAAAAAAAACCCAGAGCAGGAGGCTACAGTGCATGTTTTCAACAAAATGGTTTCTGCGGCGGGCTGGGTAGATAAAAATGTTCTGCTTATTGCTTCTGAGATAAATTTATTTCTTTATGATCTGAATGAGCGTACTGAAAAACATCTTATTGATTTAGAGAAAGATAAGCCTGGCAACCGATCAAACGATGGTAGGTCTGATCCATGGGGAGGCTTTTGGATTGGCACAATGGGGAAAAATAGCGAGCCAGAAGTCGGTGCAATTTATCGGTACTTTAACGGTAAACTAGAGCAAATAATCTCTAAAGTAACAATAAGCAATTCAATCTGTTTCTCACCTGACAAAAAGTTTTGTTTTTTTTGTGATACAACCAAAAAAAATATAATGCGTGTTGAGTTAGATGAAAAAGATGGTCACCCAATAAAAAATCCTGAAATTTTTATTGATTTAACTAATACTGATACATTGCCGGATGGTTCAGTCGTTGATGCCAGCGGAAACCTATGGAATGCCCAGTGGGGAGCATCTCGAATTAGCAAATACGATTTGCATGGGAAATACAAAGATCACCTTTCAGTGCAAGCCTCTCAGACCTCTTGCCCGGCATTCGGCGGACCTAATTTTTCAACAATGTTTGTAACAAGTGCGGGTATAGGCGTAGATGAGAAATTTTCAGGCTGTACTTTTTATTGTGATACAGAATTTATAGGTCAGAAAGAAAATTGCATTCAACTGATATAGAAACGAAAGTACATTTACTGAATTAGGGCAAGCTTATGAAATTATATGGACATATGCCCAATGGGGAAGATGTTTTCCAAGTTACTATTGAAAGTAATGATCTTCAGCTGAAAGTATTGAGCTTAGGTGCCATCATTCAAGATATTAGAATGACAAATGTAACCCATTCTCTAGTACTAGGATATCCAAGATTGGAACCTTATTTTATCAATTCAGGAAAATTAGGTGCTATAGTTGGCAGATATGCCAATAGAATTTCCAATGGGAAAGCAACGATCGATGGAAAAATTTATTCCTTCGACAAAAATCAAAACAAAACCCATACACTTCACGGTGGTACTGACGGATCAGCTGCACGAAATTGGAAAATTATTGAATATGATAAAGCCAAAGTAAAATTACTTGATGAACTCCCAGATGGGCATATGGGGTTTCCAGGGATTCTAAAAGTCGAAACTACCTATAAGGTAAATAAAACAACAATCGATATTTTTATAGAAGCAAGCACCGACAAAACAACGCTATGTAATTTTACCAATCACAGTTACTTCAATTTAGACGGAACAAAAGATATAGCAAACCACAGTCTTATTGTTAATTGTGATAACGTGCTGCCAGTGGATAAAAATGGAATACCATTATCCGAACCAGTTTCCACTAACGAACTAGCCTTAGACTTTAAAAACAGTAGAAAGTTAAATGACAACGGTGAGCCAACTGAAATTGATCATAATTTTTGTATTTCTAATACCCGGCAAAGTCTCAGAGCAAATGCTATTGTCTCGGCAAGAAACATTTCACTAGAGTTACTCTCAACCGAACCAGGCCTTCAAATTTATACCGGCAAAGGACTCGATAGCGGGAATGACAAAGGTTGGGGAAACTTTCCATATAAAAAATTTGCCGGAATTGCGCTAGAACCGCAAATTTGGCCAGACTCACCAAACCAGATTGGCTTTCCTAATCCTTATCTGAGTCCACGTGAAAAGTATAAACATCATACACGAATTAAGTTTAGCGACTCAAACAATAAAAAGTGACACATAAATGGCGGCCCCTGAAGGACTCGAACCCTCAACCTGCCGATTAGAAGTCGGCTGCTCTATCCAGTTGAGCTAAGGAGCCACAAGGACTCTCTAATGCTTAAAATAGACAAGTTCAAAGGTAAAATGAAATTTATTTTTTTACCCCAGGTATAGCTTTCAGATACTCAGCTATCGCTAGCCTATCTTCTTCTGTAAGCTTTGAAGTGTTTTCAACGACATCCGCCATATGTCCACCTGCAACATCAAAATCAGGAGTGAACCCACTTGCTAAATATTCAACAATTTCTTCAATATTCCAAGTTAACTTTGCAGGCGTAATGTTTGGGATCATTCCTCTTCCGGTCGGGTTCTTTGCGCCACCAAGCCAATACTCATATTGCAAACCACCAACAAAATTCCTTGATGTATGGCACTCGGCACAATGACCGAGCGTTTCTACTAAGTATCCACCTCTCTGTATCATTGCATCTGAAGACGCTAATTCTATGATTGGCTCACGTTTGTTTAATAATTTCCAAAATGCTAAGGGCCTCCTCCAACGGACGTAAATTGGAAGTTCATGATCAATTGATGGTATGGAGCTTTCTGGAATAGATCTAAAATAGACCCAAAGATCTACAATGTCCTGATCCGTCATATTAACATAGGCGGTGTACGGAAAAGATGGGTAGTAATGTTTCCCCTCAGGCGAAACTCCATGACGTACAGCATTTACAAAATCTTTCTCAGACCAAGTCCCTATCCCATTTACTTTATCCATTGAGATATTTGGCGCGTAGAATGTACCAAATGGAGACGGAAAGGAGCGACCACCTGTCAGTACTAAATTCTCTTCCTGCGTTGAATTTGGGCTGGAATGACAACTGGCACAACCTGATGCATTAAAAACATATTCGCCTTTTTTTAAGCTGCCTTGATAATTCTCAACAGATGAAAACTCGGGTATTTTTGCAGAAGTTATTACCCAAAATGCTAACATTAAAATTACAGCGGTAGTGCTGATAGCAATTAATTTCAAAAAATCCTCAACTAAAATATAGGTATTTGTAAAACTTTCGTTACTATAGAATTGTACTTCATCAGAGAACTTAGAGCATCAGTAATGAAAGAAAACCTTAGAAAAATAAAAGTAGATGACGACTTAGGTATTATTTTATCTGATGGATGTAGATTATCTGCTCGTACTTGGATGCCAGAAAATGCCCATGAATTTCCAGTACCTGCCATACTAGAATATCTGCCATATCGAAAGCGGGATGGGACCGTTGCTCGAGATGAGTTAACGCATCCTTATTTTGCCAAAAGAGGTTATGCATCCGTTCGGGTAGACATTCGGGGGAATGGCGATAGCCAAGGTATAATGGAAGACGAATATACAGCCCAAGAATTAAATGATGCTGTTGAAGTTATCAACTGGCTGGCCAAACAGCCGTGGTGCTCAGGAACGGTAGGAATGATGGGTATAAGTTGGGGTGGCTTCAATGCTCTCCAAGTAGCTGCTCTTCAACCAGAGCCTCTGAAAGCCATCATCACTTTATGCTCAACCGTTGACCGTTATGCAGATGATATTCATTATAAAGGTGGTTGTTTATTAAATGAAAATCTGGGTTGGGGCTCAACGATGTGGGCTTACTCTTCCAGGCCACCCGATCCTGAATTAGTAGGTGAAGCTTGGCGAGAAATGTGGCGAGAGAGATTAGAATCTGAACCATTTCTACCTATTGAATGGCTAAAACATCAAAGAAGAGACGATTATTGGAAACATGGATCTGTTTGTGAAGATTACTCAAAAATCAAAGCAGCTACTTTAGCAATTGGCGGATGGGGAGATGCATATAAAAATACTGTTTCGCATCTTGTTGAGCACCTATCTTGCCCGGTTAAAGGAATAGTGGGCCCTTGGGTTCATAAGTATCCACATTTTGCTGTGCCAGGACCGAGAATTGATTTTCTTCATGAGGCATTAAGATGGTGGGGTCGTTGGCTGAAAAACGAAAATACACAGGTTGAAAATGATCCAGCTTACACGGTTTATCTTATGGAAGGGGTTCAGCCCAAATCCTCATACGATTACAGAGAAGGCCATTGGGTTACTTTCGATGAGTGGCCGAACCAATCACCAACGAAGACACTCCACATCAATGGGAATTCAACATTGAGTGAAAAAAAAGCCTGTACCAAAACAATTATATCCTCACCCCAAACATGTGGACTAGATGGCGGTGAGTACTGTGCAATTTGGCTTGGACCAGAACTCCCTGGTGATCAACGAATAGACGACGGACAATCTGCTATTTTCACAACTACGAAACTGACAGACCAAGTGGATATAGTGGGGGCTCCAAAGGTAACATTCAAGCTTAGGCCTTCTACCAGCAAGGCTCAAATAGCAGTTCGGTTAAACCATATACACCCCGACGGCGCCTCTACAAGAATAACCTACGGAGTTTTTAATCTTGGACATGTAAATGGTCACGACAAGCCAAAAGAGCTTAAAATAGGCGAAACTATTGAATTCACTTTTGATCTAGATCAGATAGCCTATCGAGTTTTAAAGGGTCACAAAATTAGATTGTCTATCTCAAACGCTTATTGGCCACTTTTGTGGCCCATGCCTGAGAATGGTCAAATTGAAATTATTGAAGGAAGCATTGAAATACCAGTTATAGAAGGCGGTAGCGGTGGTATGCGCAGCTTTTTACC
>CACDPP010000026.1 GCA_902554705.1 Paracoccaceae bacterium | reverse complement strand
CCAATCTCCTCCAAAACTACCCTGCCCGTCCATGTGATAATACGACAGCAGCAACAATCCAATTGGAACAAGGACAAGAACCTCACCCGTGACGCTAACAATCGGTGAGATTTTAAGTTTTTTCTTAAGGACTGCGTAAATACTAAAACTAAATGACAATAGTAATGCGATCCAGGGAGGTACTCCCAAGCCAAAAGTCAAAATACAAACCGCGACAACGGCCAATAAAACTGACATCCATTGAAATACAGACAGTTTTTCCCTAAAAATTATTAGACCCCAAACAACTGTGACTAGTGGCATCATGAAATACCCCAAGCTAGCTTCAGTAGTTTGATTTGTTTGGATTGCGTAAATGAAAAAAAACCAGTTAATTGCTATAAGAACGGAGGCCAAAAGTATTATTGGTAACTGATCTTTCAAATTAAAAATTGCCGACCAAAGCTCTTTAACACGACCATAAAATCCCAAAACACCAAAAAAGAAAATAAAAGACCAGATTGTTCTATGGGAAAGCAATTCTAATGGTGGGACGGTTACCAGTAACTTATAATATACGGGAGCAAACCCCCAAATAATACATGCTGATATGATAGATAAAATTCCCGCAGTGGAAGAGTTCAAATTATTTCACCTCAATAAGTGAATATTCGTTACAGAAAAATATGCCTGAGATAAACTAATAAATCATTTTTTTGACCTGTAAAAAGGCCTCGTGTGAGACCTCATTCTATTTTGAATGCTCAAATAAAGAGTGTGTAAATTTTTTAAAAAAATTTAGAAAATTAAAATAATTTTGGAAATTAATAATTATATACTGCGAAAACATAACAGTATAAACGGGCAAGTAAGCAATAACGCTTTGGGGAGGGACAATTTACTGCTCACTTGACCCGCCGACAACCAAACCGGTATTGCGATCCACATAATTGATATTAAATACTTTTTGTCTCGGACCTGTTAAAACCGTCTAACTGTCAACTTATTTGTACACGAAATCCAATAAAAAATCAAATTATTCCTACATTTTGGAAAATTAATCTAGAAAATCAAAGCGATCGTTTTCATAACATTTGATACGCCAATATGAGTCCATTGGAATCCACAGTAAGCTTCACGCTAACATAAAAATTCCTAAGCGGCTGACTTATTTGTTGATTTACTCACAGCTGCCAAGGCTTCATCATAAAAATCAATATTCTTATGGAGTGAAATATTGGATAGATATTGTCTCCAGGTCTTTGCTCCAGGCAAACCAAAAAATAAACCATTCATATGTCGAATTACTTGATGAGGTTTTCCCCCTTTATCACAATGCTCTTTTAGATATGGACGCATCTGTTCAGCGATATCAAATGGTGAACTGATCGCTTCTTCGCCGAAAATCTTTCTATCAACTTCTGAAAGAACCTGTGTGGGCTGTTGATAGGCGGTTCGGCCAATCATTACACCATCAACACCCTTCGCAAGTAGCTGCTGTGCAACGCTTAGATTTGTCACGCCCCCATTAAGCGAAATGTGAAGATTGGGAAATTTTTCTTTCATCTTAAAGACTATCTCATAATCCAATTGCGGAATAACTCTGTTTTCTTTTGGACTCAAACCATTTAGTATTGCTTTGCGGGCGTGAATAATAACTCTTCTCACACCTGAACTATAAATGTGATTTAAAAATTCCGGTAAAATTTGTTCAGGATCTTGATCGTCAACTCCAATACGGCATTTAACAGTTATGTCGGCCGAAGTACTTTTCTTCATCGCCTCGCAGCATGATGCAACAAGTTTTGGGTTTTTCATTAATACAGCACCAAATGAGCCAGATTGAACACGATCAGAGGGACAGCCCACGTTTAAATTTATCTCATCATAGCCAAGGGCCTCTCCAATTGCCGCGGCTTCTGCAAGTTCAATAGGATCAGACCCACCAATCTGAAGAGCTAGCGGATGTTCTTCAATAGAATAATCAAGTAAATGATAAGCCTTGCCTCGTACCAGTGCAGCTGCCGCAACCATTTCAGTGTATAAAAGGGACTTATTCGTAAACTGTCTATGGAAGTAACGGCAGTGCCTGTCAGTCCAGTCCATCATAGGAGCCACACTAAACCGGGCTGAACTTTTAATATTTCTTTCAATTTTATTTGATTTTTTTGAAGTCATGCTGAATACCGGAATTTCCACCTTAGACATATAGTTTTTTACTCATATTATCCAGATCTACGAGCTAACGGGCTTTAAAGCCCTCAAAACATCCCTTGTTTTTTCAACAAGTGGTCGATGGGTATCCTTCAATATTTGAACACGGTCAAAGCGATTCAGATCCTTGTTCACAGCTTCACGCAAAGCGTCACCAAAGGAAGACCTTAGTTCTGTTCCAATGTTAAACTTACAAATTTTTGAGTTTTGTGAAAGAAATGTTCTTTGTAAAACTGGCACACCAGATCCTCCATGTATTACTAAAGGAATAACAGTGACCTCTTCGATCGCCCTTATACGATCTTCATCTAAAGCCCCGTCTTTATTTTCCTGCAAATGAATATTCCCAACTGAAATCGCCATGGCATCAATATTTGTATCTACAGCAAATCTAGATGCCTCCTCCGGATCAGTTCCCGCGGACTCTTCTCCGCCCAAATATCCAACAAATCCAATTTCTCCCTCACAGGAAACACCTGCAGAGTGTGCAATTTCACAAATCTTCGCCGTCTGGTCTATATTTTCGCTTAAAGATTTTCTTGAACCATCAAACATTATAGAGCTAAAACCACTATCGACAGCTATTTTACATTCTTCCTCCGAATAACCATGATCTAGATGAGCTACGACAGGCACGCTTGCATTCTCAGCTAAATAATTAAACATTTTACCTAAAATTGGGAGCGGTGTATGCTGCCTACAAGAAGGTCCAGCTTGTAAAATTACAGGGCAATTTTCTTGTTCAGCGGCTTCAACAAAGGCCATCATATCTTCCCAGCCAAGCGTAACCAAGCCTGCAACAGCGTAGTTATTTTTTAATGCTTTTTGTAAAGTATCTCGGAGGGTTACAAGCATTATTTAAACTTGGCTACCATATCCATGATACCAGGAATTGTATGAAGTTGCTCTTCATGTGTAGGTTGAAAATACTGCTTAAGAGATCTTTGGCTCAAACCACCTAATATGGTAAAATAATACATTTCATAACCAGGTAAAACAGCGCAAGGGTGATAACCTTTATCAATTAACATCGTTGATCCGTCCATAATATGATAAGCATCACCAGGTTTATTATCTTCCCGTTGAAGCATTTGCAGACCTGAACCATAGTTTGGTTTGAAACGAAAATTATAAGTTTCGTCATGCCTAGTTTCATCCGGAAGACGATCTGTATCATGTTTGTGACTTGGAAAGCCGGACCAACCTCCCTGCCCAACAGTGAATAATTCGCTGACAAGCAATCTACCGACTTTGCCATGCTGATTTGCGCCCAAAATATGTTTGATTTTTCGATGCGTTTTAGTTTCGTCAGAACCATATTGTACGAGATCTATTTCAGCTTCTCGAACATCAAAAGGCTCTAATACTTTATCGTATTTTGCTCCTGCGATAAAAGTTTCGGTTTTTTCAGATTGACATACAATCCGTACTTTTGCACCCACAGGAACGTAGGCACCCTCGGGCTCACCATTCCAAACGTCGATGTCCCTATTTCCCAGCTGATCAAAGTTTTTACCTTCAATATCCACAGAAACAGTTCCTGTTGCGGGAACAATGCACGTCTCGTAGCCACTGATAGAATATTCGAAGACCTCACCCTTTTTCAATTTTACGATGTTAAAATAATTTAGGGGAACGAATTCATTATCGATATCGACGATGGGTTTATTTAAATTGTCGTAAGGAGCTATATGCATTCCAATTACAAGTCCTTTATGAGAGAATTATTAATAAAATTATTTAATTGATCTTCATCAGGCATGGCGGGAGCGCATCCAGGCAATGAAACAACAATAGCCGCACATGCTGAACCCCGAATTACAGAATCTTTAAGGTCATAACCCGACGCCAAAGAAGATAATAAACCAGCCATAAAGCTATCACCAGCACCAACTGGTTTAATGGCCTGAGTAGGAAATATACCCGTCTTAATTTCATCATTATTATATAGGGTTATCGCGCCTTCTTCACCCATTTTATAAATTACTAAACGATTTCCCGCAGATGCAAGATCTCTTGCTTTATTGAGTCCTTTATCTACACCGCCAGCCATAAAGCCAAATTCTTCATCATTACCAACAATCATGTCACTTTCTTCACCGGCGCGAGACAAAACTTCCGATGCAACTTGAGGGCTTGGCCAAGAATACGGACGGTAATCAATATCGAAAATTACAGGAATACCACGAGCCCGAGCATTTTGAAACGCTCTAAAAGTAGCATCGCGGGATGGTTGCCCGGCAAACACCGTTCCAGCGGTAATTAATGCGGTAAATTGAGAATAGTCCACTTCGTCCATTTCAGAGGGCTTTACTTCAAAATCAGCGGCACCGTTTCTATAAATTACGTTTTGAAAGTGATCTATACAGCTTTCGTAAATCGCCAGAGATGTCCGGAATTCTCCAGTAACTGATTTAACATATTCAGTTCCTACACCATAATAGTTTAGTCGATTAATACAAAATCGCCCAACAGCATCGTCTGAAACAGATGTTACAAGAGAAGCCACGGACCCAAGTTTGCATAATCCAGCACAAATATTTGCAGATGATCCACCAAGATCAGATCGAAAGCTTTCGGCAAATTCGCTCTTGGTTCCCATTGGTTCTGCGAACATGTCCATCCCAGCACGACCAAAAACCACAAACTTATTCCCCTTTATGCCGTCAATAAGGTTCATAGTTAAACGCCCCTGCGTTGCTTAACTCGGGAACTTTCCCAGTCTTTATGGGCTTCATTAACTTTTTGACTGGTTGTAACGTGTGGCGTTCCTACTTCCCACCAAGCATGACCCTCAGTCGTCCATCCTTCATAAGGATCAACATCCATCACAATTACATATGTTTTCTCTGAAGCTTTCGCTCGTTTAAAAGCTTCCTTAAGTTCTGCTGCATTTGCCACTTTTTCTGCCATTGCACCCATAGAATTCGCGTGACCCACAAAATCTACTCCAAATGGCTCAGGTATAGTTGGGCAATCTTTGATTAAATTATTAAAACTTTCGTTACCTGTGTTGTTTTGCAGCTTGTTGATCACTGCAAACCCTCCGTTATCAAGCACAAGAGCTATAATTTTCTTTTTTGACAAAACCGATGAGTAAATATCAGAGTTGAGCATTAAATAAGAACCGTCGCCACAAAATGTAATGACGTCATTATTTGGTTCTCTTTCGTCCTGAGCAATTTTTGCCCCCCAAGCCCCAGAGATTTCATAACCCATGCATGAAAAACCAAATTCAACATCTACTGTACTGATGTCTAACGTCTTCCAATTAGCAGTGACTTCAGCCGGCAAACCTCCTGCAGCAGCAACAATTCGATCTCTTTTGTCACAATGCTCGTTTACTATACCTATCGCTTGGGCATAGGAGTTCGGTTGATTTCCAGCTGAAACATTTTTAGCAACGTATTTATTCCACTTAATTCTTTCATCCTGCGCTAACTGAACCCATTTTTTTGGTGCCACGTAATTTAAATTTTTAGATAAAATATCTAATGATAATTTTGCATCTCCCACCACAGATAAAGCCATGTGCTTTCCTGCATCATGCCTACCAGCATTCAAAGAGATGAATTTGGCATCAAGCGCAAAAGCTGTCCATGATCCAGTAGTAAAATCCTGTAATCGTGTTCCAACGGCAAGGATAACATCAGCATTTTCGGCTATGTGATTTGCGCTATCCGATCCTGTAACTCCAATAGGACCAATGTTGAGAGAATGTTCACTCGTTAAATTTGCACGTCCTGCTATGGTTTCTACAACCGGGATTTGATGTTTTTCAGCAAAGTTTTTTAATTGCTCGGTTGCTTTTGAGTACTGAACACCGCCACCGGCAATAATCATTGGTCTTTTTGCTTTTGTAAGAGAATCTACTGCATCATTTATTTCTTTCATATCGGGACTTTGCCTTCGAATATGATGAATTTTCTTTTCAAAGAATACTGTTGGAAAATCATATGTCCAACCTTGAACGTCTTGAGGTAAACCAATAAAGGCAGGCCCGCAGTCTGCCGGGTCCAACATTGTTGAAATAGCATTTGGGAGAGACTGTATGACCTGTGCTGGATGAGTTATTCGATCCCAATAACGGCAAACCGGTTTGAACGCATCATTTACACCACTGGTTGGATCACTAAAATTTTCCATCTGTTGCAATACAGGATCGGGCAGTCTAGTTAAGAAAGTATCTCCACAAAGCATCAGAAGAGGAAGACGGTTTGCATGAGCTAAACCAGCAGCTGTTAACAAGTTTGCAGTTCCAGGTCCTGCGCTTGCTGTACAAAACATAAATCGTTGCCTTAGCCATTGTTTGGCATAAGCTGCGGCAGCAAAACCCATGCTTTGTTCATTTTGCCCTCGATAAAGAGGCAAAACGTCTTGCTCAGAATATAAAGCTTCACCTAAACAGGTGACGTTTCCATGTCCAAAAATTCCAAAGCCTCCACCACAAAGGTGATATTCTTCTCCGTCGATATTTATAAACTGGTTTGATAGCCATTTAACGATTGCTTGTGCTGTAGTGAGTTGGATCGTTTCTTGTCCCATTTTTGCTCTCTTTTCAAAATTTAGAATGGACATGTAAGCAGCTTGTGATTAGTGATTGCGCTAACAAGTTTTTGCCTTGGTTGCAATAATTTTCCTGAAGGATAAGTCAGATATGAGAGAAATCGGTATTGGCATCGTGGGCGGCGGATATATGGGTAAAGCGCATGCTGTTGCCATGTCAGCGGTTGGGGCAGTTTTTAACACAAATTTGAGACCACGACTAGAGATGGTCTGCGGAGCGTCTCATAAAACATCCAAAAAATATCGTGATGCATATGGGTTTAGACGAGCAGCTGATAATTGGGAACAACTTGTGGCAGATGAAAAAGTTGAAGCCATTATCATTGCAAGCCCCCAAAATACACATCTAAAAATTGCAATGAAAGCTCTTGCTCTAGGAAAACCAGTTTTTTGCGAAAAACCTTTGGGGATCAATGTAGAAGACGGAATAAAAATGGTAGCCGCTGCAAAGCAAAGTGGTGCGGTAAATATGATTGGCTTCAATTATATTAGAACACCCGCCAGCCAATTTGTTCGTCAACTCGTTGCAGATGGAGAAATCGGCAATATTACTTGGTTTCGAGGAGAGCATACTGAAGATTTTTATGCAAATCCCGAGAGCCCGGCTACTTGGCGGGCAAAAGGTCTTGAGAATGGAACCATGGGGGATTTAGCGCCTCATATGATCAATGCAGCTCTTGCCATCATGGGACCTATTAAAAGATTAAGTGCAGATATCGCCACGGTGCACTCATCTCGCTCTGGAGGGAAAGTTGAAAATGATGATCATGCCCAGTTAATGTGTACTTTTAAAAATGGTGCAATGGGACACCTATACTTTAGCAGAGTAGCTACCGGTCGAAAAATGGGATATGCTTATGAAATTCATGGAACAAAGGGAGCAATTCGTTTTGATCAAGAAGATCAAAATGCAATTTGGCTGTACAAATCTCAAGATATTCCAGAAAAACAAGGATTTAAGAAAATTTTAACTGGTCCTCACCACCCAGACTATGAACCATTTTGCCAAGGACCAGGTCATGGAACAGGCTATCAGGATCAAATAATAATTGAGGCTAGAGATTTTCTGAAAGCAATAGAAACTAATGCGGAAATTTGGCCAAGTTTTAAAGATGGCTTAGAAGTTTCAAATGTGGTTGCAGCTTGTCATAAGTCTTCTAAATCAAAAATCTGGGTTGATGTTGAGGCTGTCTAATGGAGAACAAAAATGAATATAAGAGTAGGTAATGCACCTTGTAGCTGGGGTGTAGAGTTTCCACACGACCCTAGAAATCCAAGCTGGCAGAAAGTTTTAGAGGAATGTTCTGGTGCTGGATATAAAGGTATAGAATTGGGACCTGTTGGATTTATGCCAGAAAATCCGGAAGTTCTTGGTGAGGCTTTGGAAAAATTTGACCTTGGGCTAATCGGAGGTGTTGTTTTCAGAGCATATCATGACGAAAACCAATGGGAAGATGTTCTGGATGGAACACATAGAACATGTAAGGCTCTTGCAGCACACGGAGCTCAACACCTCGTGCTTATCGATTCAATTTCTGAAAGACGTGCACCAACAGCGGGTAGAGCAGATGAAGCTGTTCAAATGGATAAAGAAGAATGGATATCTTACAGAAACAGATTAGAAACATCGGCACGTATTGGAGTAGAGGAATATGGCTTAACCGTTGGTATTCATGCTCATGCTGCTGGATTTATGGATTTTGAACCAGAATTAGAGCGGCTTTTATCTGAAGTAGATGAAAATTTACTTAAGATATGCTTTGATACTGGTCATCATTCCTATGCTGGTTTCGATCCAGTAAAGTTTATGCAGAAATATATGTCGAGGATCTCATATATGCATTTTAAAGATGTAAATCCCAAGATTAAACAAAATGTAATAGAAAATCGCACAGGCTTTTATGATGCCTGTGGCCAGGGAATATTCTGCAATCTGGGAGATGGTGATGTTGATTTTCCAAAGGTCAGAAAAATCTTAATAGAAAGTGGTTTTGAAGGTTGGTGCACAGTAGAGCAAGATTGTGACCCCTTACTAGATCCTAACCCCCTTTCTGATGCACAATTAAATAGAGAATATCTTGAATCAATCGGTTTTTCATAAAGGTTCTTATAAATGACAAAACTTAGATGGGGTATGATTGGTGGAGGCGAAGGCAGTCAAATAGGACCTGCCCACAGATTGGGAGCATTGGCTGATGGCCTTTTTGAGTTCTCGGCAGCAGCTCTAGATCACCGTCCAGACGTAGGAAGAAGCTATGCCAAAACATTAGGTGTTTCGGAAAATAGGGCTTACGGCGATTGGAATGAAATGTTAACAAGCGAAGCTAAAAGAGACGATCGTATTGACCTTGTTACGGTAGCTACTCCTAATTCAACCCATTTTGAAATCACAAAGGCTTTTCTCGAAGCCGGTTTTAACGTCCTTTGTGAAAAGCCGATGACAATGACAGTTGAAGAAGGTGAAGAAATTGTAAAAATTGCCAATAAAGTTGGAAAACTATGTACGGTAAATTATTGTTACTCAGCGTACCCCATGGTCAGGCAGGCTCGTGCTATGGTTCAAAATGGTGAATTAGGAAAAATTCGCCTTATTGTAACTAATTTTAGTCATGGCCATCACGGAGACGCAGACGATGCGGATAACCCAAGAGTTCGATGGCGTTATGACCCAAAAATGGCAGGCGTTTCAGGTCAATTTGCCGACTGTGGCATTCACGCCTTACATATGGCCAGCTTTATTGGAAATGACGAGGTGGAAGTTGTCTCTGCGGATTTTGCCTCAACAATTCAAGGTCGCGAATTGGAAGATGACGCAATGGTGAATTTCCGAATGTCGTCGGGAATAGTAGGCAGATTATGGACTTCATCTGTTGCGATTGGTCGGCAGCACGGATTTGATATTCAAGTTTTTGGGGAAAAAGGTGGCTTAAAATGGATCTCAGAGCAACCCAATCAACTTCTCTACTCAAAGATTGGAAATCGAACAGAAATAATTGAAAAAGGTGAAAATAATTTACATGATGATGCCTCGAGACTTTCTAGAGTAGCCATTGCTCATCCAGAAGGATTTCCTTTGGCAGTGGCCAATATCTACGTAGATATTGCGGCGACTATAAATGGAGACGTACGAGCAAACCTACCCACAGCGGCGGATGGATTACGTTCAATGGCAGCTGTATATGCGGCTACCCAATCAGCAAGAAAAACGGGCAAATGGGTGGATGCAAGGCCGCCAATGTTTCGGTAGTTGATTATTTTTTATGGAAATAACTATATAATGCTATACCCAAGGCGATTGCGGCTAAAGCTTCAGGAGTGACAGCAGATATGAAAAGAGAAACGTTTACAGCAACGCTTGTTATATAGTTGCCTGAGGCCTCTCCCAGCAAAAGGTACAATAGCAATAAAATTGCAACTGTAAGCGCAAGAACCTCAACAATCCTAAATAAGACGAGTTTTGCCTTTTTTGTAAAATTATCAAAGTCATTCACAACGCTGCCCCACTGCTGAGAGAATTATTTTATAGCTCGATTAGCGCTGGAATAGCCAAAGGACCACACCAAGGGAAATCAAGCCTGCAAGACCTGCATTACCCAATTGACTGACTAACGAAGTGATATTACCCACCACGCCGCCAAAAAAGGCCATGTTTGAAGCACCAACAAGTAATGACGCTACAATTGCTAAAGCTAGCAATGCGACACCGATTTCGGTTAAGTTTGCAATTGCTTTTTTTGCATTATCCAACATTATTTTTCTCCTGTATGTTGCATGACCCGCAAAGCGGATCATTGCCGGACCATAGTCGGCAAAAATCCGCTTAGTCAACGAAAAAGCAACAATTTGTAGTATAAATCTACCGTAAATTGTGGTTTTTATATCACACTCACTAGATATAGAGTTCAAACAAAATATAAATTAGCAAATTTAAAAATTAATTCTGTCACTATATATTATTGTATTACAATTATTTACCTGTTCTTCTTAAAGTTCATTAGAACATTTAAGAATCTATGAGCTTCATCGATTATAAAATTTGACAAAAATTCTTAATTTTTTTTTTTTAGTAATATTGAGTGCTAATCTATAGAAATTTCCAATAATTTCGGAACTTAACGTTGAAAAAAAGAATCTTAAATTTAAATCCACAGTAGGCCTTTAAGGATTATCACGATGTTGAAAAACCCTTCTTTTTTTATTTTTCTTGCTATCATGGCTTTATTCACCGGAAATTTGGCTATTTCCTCTGAAAACGGGCTGAAAATCACCATTAATAAAGAGGGATCGGGTGACCGTGCAGAAATTGGAATGTCAGTTTCTGTTCATTACACCGGAAAACTAGAAGATGGGACTGTATTCGACAGTTCGGTCCCTCGTGGACAGCCATTTACCTTCACTCTGGGAGCTGGACAAGTAATAAAGGGGTGGGATCTTGGTGTCGAAGGAATGACAATTGGAGAAAAAAGGAACTTGGTCATCCCTCCTCACCTAGGTTATGGAATACGTGGCGCTGGTGCTACTATACCTCCAAATGCTACTCTGATTTTTGATGTCGAATTACTAGAAGTCACAATGCCAATAACCCTTGGTGAATTGTCTCCTAAGGAATTTATTGATGCCCAAGAGAATGGTGGGGTCGTAATAGATATTAGAAGAGAGGAAGAGTGGAAGGAAACCGGAATTATAAAGGGGAGCCAAACGATTACAGCGTTCATGAAAAATGGCAAAATTCATCCAGATTTTCCAAAGAAGTTTTTTGATTTAATCGACGACGTCGACGTGCCAATTTTGCTCTATTGCAGAACTGGTAATAGAACGGGCATCTTAGGCAAAGCTCTTATTGACCAAGTCGGACAAACAAATGTCGGCCACTTAAGTGAAGGCATTGTAGGGTGGAAAAAACAAGGGCTGCCTATCGTAGATTTCTAACTAAATTAAATTTTAAGTTTCTTCAGGTTTTGGAAACAAAATAGGAAATTCATCCCCGTCAAACGGATCACCATCTTTGTACTTGAGATCAGGAAAAGAAGGTGAAGTTGGCCCCAAACGTTTTGCATATCTTGCGTCGTCACCGACCCATCTTATAGAAATAACTCGTCGTCGGCTTTTGGACATATTTGCAGGAGCACCATGGAGGGTTCTGAAGTGGAAAGCTACCGCATCTCCTGGGTTCATTTCCCAACCAAGAATATCAAATTGATCACGCATATTTGCTATATCAGGGACAACTTCACTTTTATCACCTTGGAATAAGTCAGTTCCATCAAACCTTTGAGGCTTGAAATTTTTACCCCAAGCGTGGGAACCTGCAATATATTCAATTGTTCTATCGCGTGAAATATAATCCAACGGCACCCAAAAACTTATAGTCTGCTCCCCTTCACATAAGTAGTACGGTTGATCTTGATGCCAGGGGGTAACGACCGAATTCCCAGGCTCCTTTACAAGTATATGATCGTGGAAAATGCGTGCCGTATTAGAAGTCATAAGCTTTGCAGCGATCGACGCCATTTTTGAATTTTTTACCAACTTTCTATAGCCATCAAATTTGTTCCAGACGACATAATCCTGAAAAAAAGCCTGGCCACCGTCATCCGGCTTATATGTTCTTTCTCTCCAACTTGGATTTTCAATATTTTCTTCAATAGCATTCCGGGCGGCCTCAACGAATTCGGTAAAAGCACCTTTTAATAAAACAGCTCCATTTGCTGAGAAATTTCTCATATGTTCACTAGTGATGTCCATTATCTAAACCTTAAAATTTTATTAGTCTGTCAACTTTCACTCTCGTAAGGCTGGTAAACCAACACCTGTTGCCTCAAACCCACCATCCACAGCAACAGTTTGACCCGTCACAAATGACGCTTTAGGTGAAGAAAGAAAGAAAATAACTTCACCAATTTCTCGTTCGGAACCATATCGATTTAAAGGAATGGCATCATGATAAGCCTTTATGATTTGGGGTGAATGGACAGCTATCGATAACTTTGTTTTTACTGGCCCAGGGGCAACGGTATTCACTCGAATTCCGTACTCTCCCAATTCGCAAGCCTGTTGCTTCGTTAGTTGTATAACTGCAGCTTTGGAGGTCCCATAAGCAACTCGAAGGGTAGATCCACGCAAACCAGAAATAGATGCTATATTTACTATACTTCCCTTGGTCTTTTTTAACTGGGGAATTAGCGATTGTGATAAGTAGAAAACCCCGTCTAAATTCGTTTCCATGACAGTGCGCCATTTTTTGCTGTCACACTCTTCGATGGGTCCAAAGTCTGCGATCCCTGCGTTATTTATTAGACAATCTAATCTTCCAAATTCACTATCGACCCTAGAACTAATCTCTTTCATTGAGTTTTCATCAGAAACATCATAATTGAAAGGCACAGCACCAACAATTTGCTTGCAAGTCTTGTTAAGTTCTTCACCGTCCCGGTCAAGAATAATGACCTTAAAACCTTGTTCAATGAAGATTTCAGCTGCAGCTCGCCCAATTCCTCTAGCACCACCACTAACTAGTGCAATTTTTCCCATTTTTACTATCCAATTATACTAAGTGCTGTCAGTTTGTATCGTTATCGTATCAAAATCAAATATCCGCTGAACATTAAAAATATAGCCATTAGATACATAAAACAACGCCAGATTATTTTCTTTTTTAAGTATTTGGAAACGTAGCTTCCAAATATAAGCCAAAAAGAGCAAACCATAAAATTAACTGTAGCAAATAAAATGAAATAAAATGTCATCTTTAAGAAAATTGAATAACCTAAACTAAATCCCGCTGATGCAGACAGCGTAAGAGCCCAAAGTTTGGGATTGATTACTTGAAACAATACTGCTTCAGAAAATTTAAATGGCCTAGATTTACTCTCTCCGTTTTCAATATAATCCTTAAATAGTAACTGCAGAGCCAGATACACAATCCAGCTAATAGAAATTACTTTAAGAATAGGTTCAAGTATTGGCGCCTTCAGGACAATGGTATTTACTCCTAGCGATGAAAGTACAGCCAAAAGCCCGGTACCAATTACCACACCGAATAGATGGGGATATGTATCTTTAACTCCAAATTTCATGCCTGAAATAGTCAATAGAATTATATTTGGACCTGGGGTGAACAAGCCAACAAAGACAAAAACAAAAAGTGGGAAGAAATCAGAAATAATGTCACCTCAAAAAAAAATCCAAATTCCCAAATTTGTTTGCCGATAGATCAAGTAATAAGAAAAGCGATTAAAATTGGAGAAATTCCAACAGTAATTAATGTTGAAACAACAACTAGGCCTGCAACTGCATTTGCATCAGTTCCATATTTTTCAGCCAAAAGATAGGAAGTAACAGCAATTGGCATTGAAAATTGCAAGATGAGTACAGAAATCGCCAATTTTGGTAGATCAAAGATAAGACCTACCAATATAGCGGCAGTGATACCAAAGAAAATTTTACACAAACTAATTAAAAAAGATTTTTTTACATCAGTTATTTCTAATCTAGCAACAGCGACACCTAATGTTATTAACATCATTGGTATAGCCATTTGTCCTATCAATTCTAAGGAACTAGTTAAAAAATCTGGCGTTTCCCAACTCTGCCACATAAAAATCAGACCGAGAATTGTACCCATAACCAATGGTTCCTTGAGTATCTGCATGGGAGAGCCTTCTCCGGCAACAACCCAGATACCGATTGTAAAGGCAACAATACTTGTTAATGCAAATACGATTATCGCATACCCAAATCCTGGATCGCCAAAAGCAAAAAGACAAAGTGGGAAACCTAAATTACCAGTATTGCCAACAATTAAAGGCATAAGGTAGGTTCGCAGTCCAAGATTAAAAATTTTAACAAATGCGAATGCAATAATAGCTAGGAAAATATAACCAATGATAGCCGCCACAAGAACATTAATAAAATCATTGGATTGGATTTCTGTCTTCATAAGTGCCGTAAAAATTAAACATGGCACAGCCAAAATTGTAGAAAATTGCGTTACGAACTCGACAGGATACTCAAAACCAATTTTTATCCAAAAATAACCTATCGCTGTTAAAATAAAAACAGGAGCAACAATTTCAAAAATATTTAACAATGCAATCAAAAATTACGCCATTATGTTTAAGTTACAGCACGCAAAAGCACTATATAGATCCAGCTTCAACCATATAATTATTAGCCGTACACATCGCTCCATCATCGGATGCTAAAAAAAGGACCATACGAGCAACATAAACAGGTTCAATTAAATCAGGTAAGCATTGTCTTTTATATTGATTTTCCAGACCCCCTGGCGTCACCCATAGTTCTTTTTGTCGATCTGTCATAATCCATCCGGGTACGACTGTATTTACCCTAATTCTATGTTTTCCTAAATCCCTTGCTAATGTTCTGGATAATCCATGGACAGCGGATTTTGCGGTCGCATATGCAGGAAAGTTTCCAACTGCCTCCATCCATGAATTAGAACCGATATTTACAATAGACCCTCCGCCCTTTTGGATCATATCTTTGGCCACAGATTGGATAGTAAAAAATTGATGTCTTAAGTTAGTAGCAAAACGCTCATCCCAATAGGCTTCTGTTACATCTTGCCAATTATGTCGATCATCATGGGCAGCATTATTGACCAATACATCAAATAACCCGATTTTAGCTCTGAGCTTTTCAATTGACGATTTTAAATTACCAACCTCTTTTAAATCACATTTTTGAAAAAAAACATTTTCTCCAATATCAAGGGAAAGCCGCTCTCCAGCTTCATCATTCAAATCTAAAAATGCAACATTAGCCTTCTGCTCAGCAAACCCTTTTACAAGCTCTTTCCCAATACCGGATGCACCACCCGTAATGAGAATATTTTTGCCTTTCAAACTGGGATAATTAGCAAAAGATTTTTCCATAAACCACTCCAACAGATAAAAGCCTGAATCAATTTAGGACTTGTAATCTTTTAGACAAATAAAAAAAGCCCCAATTCTGGGGCTTCTAAAGTTAATTTATTTTTTTAAGATGCGCTAGCGACCGCTCGCTTTGTCATAACTTTTACAAGATGGGCTCTGTATTCTTTAGAGGCGTGTATATCCTCTATCATATCTTTATGGTCTATTGATAAATCTATAATAGAATCATCAGAGAAGTTTTTGTTGAGCGCGGCTTCGGCTTCACTCCATCGAAATACGCCACCCTCGGATGCACCGGTAACAGCCACTCTAGTTTTATTCCCAAAATTTGAAAGAAAGACCCCAACCATGGCAAACCTCGATGCCGGTTGGACGAATTTCTGGTATGAAGAAGAAGAAGGATTCGGAAATTTCACGGAGACAATAATTTCATCTTCTTCTAATGCGGTATCAAACATTCCTTGAAAAAAATCATCCGCAGAAATTTCTCTATTGTTTGTCACAATAGTAGCACCAGCACTCAGAGCCGCTGCAGGATAGCAAGCCGCTGGATCATTGTTAGCCAAAGATCCTCCAATCGTACCTCTATTTCTTACTGCTGCGTCACCAATATTCTCTGCAAGGGTTTTTAAACCAGAAAATATATCAGAGTGGGATGCAACATCCGCGTGTGTCGTTCCTCCACCAATTGAGATACTACCATCGTCGTTTTTACAAATGCCTTTCATTTCAGGTATCGCCGTAAGGCTCACAAGAGTTGACGGGCTAGCGAGACGCTGCTTCATGGTTGGTATTAAAGTTTGACCGCCTCCAAGAGCCTGCGCCTCATCTGATTCAAGGGCATTTACTGCATCAGATATTGTTTTTGGTTGTTTAAATTCGAAGTTATACATGTCTTTTGTCTCCGATTAGTTGTTCATTGCAGCCCAAACTCTCTCAGGAGTGAGCGGCATATCAATATGTGTTACATCATGGTCAGCTGATCTCAGTGCATCGACCACGGCATTTACTACTGTGGGAGGTGAGCCAATTGCTCCTGCCTCTCCACACCCTTTCACGCCCAATGGATTATCAGTGCTAGGTGTTCTAACAGTGTGATCAACGATGAAAGAGGGTAAGTCTGCAGCCCTTGGCATTGTGTAGTCCATGTAGGAAGCGCTAATTAATTGACCGTCTTCGTCATATACGCAGCCCTCTAGAAGTGCTTGCCCGATACCTTGAGCTAATCCTCCATGAACTTGCCCTTCGACGATCATTGGATTGATAATGTTTCCAAAATCATCGGCGGCAGTAAAGCTTTCTATTGTTACTTGTCCTGTCTCTGGATCCACTTCCACCTCACACGCATAGGCTCCAGCTGGATAAGTGAAGTTTTGTGGGTCATAAAAAGCTGTTTCTTCAAGTCCAGGCTCTATATCCTCAATTGGAAAATCATGAGGAATGTAAGCTTTCAGAGCCACATCACCAAAAGAAACTGTTTTATTGGTTCCTCTAACAGAAAAAACACCTTCATCAAAGTCTACTTTATCATCCGTTGTTTCCATCATATGAGCTGCTATTTTCTTCCCTTTTGAGATAATTTTTTCGACACCTCGCACAATAGCGGAACCGCAAACTGCTAGAGAACGAGATCCATAAGTACCCATTCCGAACGGAATTTTTGAAGTGTCTCCATGAACGATTTCAACATTATTAGGATCTACACCCAGTAAATCTGCCACAATTTGTGGAAAAGCTGTTTCATGACCTTGCCCATGACTATGAGCGCCAACCATCACAGAAATATTTCCTGTCGCATTCACTCTGATGGTTGCAGCGTCATATAAACCGACCCTGGCACCCAGTGTTCCAATTAAATTTGACGGTGCAATTCCACAAGCCTCAATATAACTATTAATGCCAAGACCTCTTAGTTTTCCTTTGGCTTCACTTTTCTTTCTTCTTTTAGCAAATCCTTTTAAATCTGCGTGATGTTCAAGCCTATCCATTACAGCATCATAATCACCCACGTCATAATTTAAACCTGCAGCAGTAACGTAGGGAAATTGATCTGATTTTATAAAGTTCTGCCGTCTTAAGTTGGTTGGATCCAATCCAAGCTCCGTAGCAGCCTTATCAATTACTCGCTCTAGAGAGTAAGTCGCTTCCGGGCGTCCAGCACCTCTATAAGCATCCACTGGTGCTGTATTTGTGAAAACAGTTTTTACATTTACGTAGACATTAGGAACGGCATAGTTACCAGCCATTAAAGTTCCATGTAAAATCGTCGGTGTAACGGTTGAAAAGTTTGATAAATAGGCGCCCACGTTGGCCATTGTTTCTGTACGAAACGCGAGAAAATTATTATCTTTATCCAAAGCCAACTCAATCTTAGTGGCGTGGTCTCTACCATGTGCATCAGTCATAAATGATTCAGACCGAGTTGCTGTCCATCTCACAGGGCGTTTGATGCGTTTGGCAGCTGCCAAAACTAGAGCCTCCTCACCATAATGATAGATTTTTGACCCAAATCCACCACCAACATCTGGAGATACGACCGTTAACTTATTTTCAGGAATACCCAACACAAATGCAGAAATTAGAAGGCGTGTTAAATGTGGATTCTGAGAAGTTGTGTAAAGAGTGTAATCATCATTGGCGGGATTATAATCAGCTATAGAGCATCTTGGCTCCATTGCATTTGGCACCAAACGGTTATTTACCAATTCGAGAGTAGTTACGTGATGAGCATTTTTTATCGCATTATCAGTAGCTTCTCTATTATCTTCGATCCAACCCCAATCATAACATTGGTTTGTACCGATTTCATCATGCACAAAGTTACTACCAGATAGTGCAGATGCCATATCAATGACAGCTGGTAATTCCTTAATATCAGCGTTTATTTTTTCAGCTGCATCGCGGGCTTGTTGCTCCGTTTCGGCGATAACAGCCGCATAAGCATCCCCAACATGCCTTACTTTACCATGAGCCAAAACAGGACGCTTGGGCTCCTTCATAGGCTCTCCATTTCTTGAATTTATAAGCCACCCAGCTGGATTACCTCCAACATCAACAAAATCTTCACCCGTAAAAACCGTGACTACTCCAGGCATTTTTTCAGCCTCCGATGTATCAACTGTTTTAATTATTCCATTTGCAACTTCTGATCGGGCGAATACTGCATAAGTCTGGTTCAACAAACTAATATCATCACTATATCGACCACTACCAAGTAAAAATCGCGCATCCTCTCGACGCCTTGTTGCGGCTCCTATTCCTGAATCTTTAGGCATTTCTTTCTCCTTAAAATGGATTACTCTGCAGCAATGCTTGAAACATCCTGACCAGATGCCGCTAAAATCGCCTTAACAATATTGTGATAACCTGTGCACCTACAAATATTGCCCTCTAAGTGCTCTCTAATTTCAAGCTCGGATGGTTTAGGGTTTGTTTTCAGTAAAGCAGCAGCAGCCATGACCATTCCAGGGGTGCAAAAACCACATTGTAAACCGTGATGATCCTTAAATGCTTGCTGGATTACGTTTAAAGAGCCATCACCATTAGCTTGACCCTCAATAGTAGATACTTCAGCTCCATTTGCTTCTAGTGCAAACATTGTACAAGCTTTTACGAGTTTACCATCGACATGAATAGCGCAAGCACCACATTGACTGGTGTCACATCCAACATGGGTACCAGTCAGATGTAAATCATTCCGAATAAATTCTACAAGTAAGGTCCGACCTTCAACGGATCCAGAAACCGTTTTCCCGTTAACGGTCATTGTCAAATTAGACATTTAGCTTCTCCCATTTACACTGCTTTTATTCAGCTTATTTTAAGACCAATTACTTGATCCCATTGATTATTTTGGGGACACTGAAATAAATAAATTTAAACACTTTTCATACGAAACACTAATCTTTTTGGAATTTTTATTCCAAAAAGACTTAAGCAGTCCACCAAAGTTCCCCTACGTAACACAATGAAGTTATCTGTAATTTAGTCAAGTGCCTAAAAATTTTTATAACAAAGATATTAAAAGAAGAGCTTTTTAATTTTTTTCATAAAATCAAGCTAACTAGTAATAATCGGTTGTTTAAAAAATTAAAATATATAAAGACATTTTTTTAAAAAGGTAGGTTTATCGTGGTGCAATTTTTTAAGAAAGTAGCAAATGATATATTTGTTGTTTCTTTTGAGTTGTTCAAAATAATGATCCCTACTCTGCTCTTGGTTAAGATTGCAGAAATTTATGGTTTAGTAGCAGTGCTAACCAATGTTTTCGCTCCAATAATGACGATGATGGGTCTACCAGCAGAAATGGCTCTCGCTATTACAACTACGATGTTAACCAACCCTTATGCAGGAATAATAGTACTTGCCTCTACTCCAGGAATTGAAAATTTAACAGTGGCACAAACAACAATTTTGGCATCTTTTATTCTGTTTACACATTCAGTCATTATTGAGGCCGCCATCTCACGCCAAGCTGGTCTATCAGCTGGAGCTACGATTATTATAAGAGTTTTGTCAGGTATTTTATTTTGCACATTATTAAACTCTGTTTTCTCAACTTTTGAACTTTTGGGCCAAATCGCGGTTCTTAATTTACCAGAAATGTCCTCGGCACCGACCCTTCAACAGTGGATTGCCGATCAGATTAAGGGTTTGATATTTATTCAAATTGTAATTGTTATTTTAATAACTTTTTTAGAAATTCTACGTCTAATCGGAATTGAAAAAATAATCCGAATTTGTCTAAGTCCTTTTTTAAAAATGCTAAATATAGGACAGAGTGCATCCACAATTGTTGTTGTTGGATTGACTTTAGGCCTCGGTTTCGGCGGAGGATTAATGATAAAAGACGTAAAGCAAGGATTAGTAGCGCCCCGTTCAGCGGTCGGCGCACTTATTTTTATAAATTTGTTTCACTCACTCATTGAGGATACAACAATATTATTACTAATAGGACCTTCGTTATTCACTATTCTTGTTATAAGAGGTCTCTTTGTATTTGCCCTTACCTTCTTGCTTATCAAAATCTTCAATAACTTGCCGATCAATGCATATAATCGATTTCTTTTCAGCAGACCAATACACAACCTTATAAAAAATCAAAATTGATCTTTATTAATTAATTGGAGCTGCCGGCGTCCCATCGTCGTTAATTCTGTGTCTTGCGTAAACAATATGCTCCTTTGGAAACTCAACCCAATCAAAGGCTTCTTCTACAAACATATGCGTATTTAAAGCGATTTGAGAAGGATCATCTAGCGTTCCAATCATTATCACTTGTCGTTCAGGAAATCTTTCAGTTTTGAGCGAAATAGTTGTTCCACAATCAGGACAAAAATTCTTATATAACTCTCTGCCATGTTCGAGACTTTTATATGTGTAAACTCTAAACGCCTTACCGGAGAGCTCAACATTCTCGTTAAGTATAGCAAGCGCGGAACGATAAGCGGTGCCAGTATCTTTCTGACAAAAGCGACAATTACAAGTATATGCCAAAAGTGGCTCTTTCAAAATTTTATAACGAATATTCCCACAAAGGCATCCACCTGAAAGTTTAACCATTTAACAACCTCTCATATAAAACTTATATTTGAGATTGTACTAAAACGGTTAAAAATTCTACTCTTTAGTGTCCTTTGGTCTTATTAGATTAACCAAGTTCCATCTGATAGCTAGAGCAGCAAGTGCAAGTAAAAGAATGGCACCACTTTCATACAGCAAATCAACGGTGTTAATACCTTTACCCTGGAGTATAATTAACCTACAAAGCGCCGTAATTGCTATAAAAATTGGAACTGTAATCGGAATTTTTCTAAATTTATAAAATGCTGCAACCATGCCCAAAACTTCCGCATAAATAAACAGAAGTAACAAATCAGTCAGCTTTACTGCTCGCTCAGATACTACAACAAATATTTCAACAACAACAGCGTAGGTGGTTAGAAATGCAATTACTACCAGGAGAGTTTTCTCCATAACCGTAATAATGCGGTACCAATCCACTACTGGTTCTTTTTCCTTAGACACCATAAACCTCCAATTTTTGGCCAAGCATTGTTCCTATAAATTATAACTAAAATGAATTATACGAGGACCTTGTACCGTTTTGATTAAGAAGCGACATCGCCAATTTCTCACCATTTCTTGTAGTTTTTAAACTTTTGCTATCAAAATGAAGCCAGTCCTTGCTTATTCCAAAATTTTTGGCCTCAGACTCATTTTTATGGCCCAAAAAGTAACAAAGTTGCATTACAATCGGAAGGTACCTGTCTGCCAACATTTTATGCCTCATTAATATTCAGTTTCTTTTTTATTCTCATTAGATAGTGCTCTATATTTGGAAATCAAAACTGGAAACCAATAAAAACATTGTGCTGTTTTTGTTTTTAAAAAATACCTTAAGTGATAAGGATCATGTTATTAAAATTGAGAATTATGATAATAACTTTGGTTTTGGTGGTGCTCAGATTATCAGAAATTTAGGAAGTAATTTTTTTATTGCTGGTTCAGATCCTCGAAAGGATGGTCAGGCCGTAAGATACTAATTCATTTAAAAATATAATTTACAGAAGGTTACGATGGACAAAATAGATAAATTACGCATTACAATGAAAGAACAAAATGTCGATTTAATCGTTTTGTCACCAGGCGCAAATATGAGTTGGCTTCTTGGAGTAAATCCTCATGCTGATGAGCGGCCACTTTTATTTTTTTTAACACTTTCCGATTCAGCATTTTTAATGCCAGAGCTTGAGGCCGAGAGTGCGAGACAGCATACTGACATTAAATTTTATAATTGGTCAGATGCATCTGGCCCTTTAAAAGCTATTGATGAAATACTTAATGATCTTAAAGGTTTCTCTTACAGAACCTTAGTTATTGATGATACCATGCGTGCAGATCATGCAGCGCTCGTTCAAGATAAACTATTAAATTCAAATAGATTATTCACGGCATCAACTATTGGCGCGTTAAGAATGCAAAAAGATGCTAATGAACAAAAAATTCTGCAGGTAAATGCGCATCAAGCCGATCTGGCAATGCAAAAAGCCTGGGATATAATAAAACCTGGTATAACAGAAGAAAATATAGCCTCAGCCATACAAAATAGTTTTTCTGATCAAGGAGCATTGCCTCAGTTTTCTATCGTGGCGTCAGGTCCAAACAGTGCCTTCCCCCACCATCAAACAGGATCGAGAAAATTAAAGGAAGGCGATGTAATCGTAATCGATCTGGGTGGAAAATTTGAAGGCTACGCATCAGATATAACCCGAATGTCCACCATCGGACCTCCACCTAAAGAATATACTTTTGTACATCAAATCGTTGACAATGCAGTTTGTGCAGCTTTGGCAGCAGCCGTGCCTGGTGAAATTGCCAAAAATGTAGATAAAGCAGCTCGAGAAGTTATTGAAAAAGCAGGTTTTGGGAAATATTTTGTTCATCGAACTGGCCATGGGCTAGGAAGTGAAATTCATGAGCCACCTTTTATAACATCTACTTCGGAAACTATTTTAGATCCAGGAATGGTTTTCTCCATTGAGCCAGGAATTTATATGCCAGACAAATTTGGTGTTAGGTTAGAGGAGATTGTTCTACTAGGAGATAATGGACCAGAGATACTGTCAAAAATTCCACGTGAATTAAAAGTCATAAATTAATGATAATATTTATTTTTTAGACATCTTTGCCCAAATGCCAGTATAAATCAGTCATTAACAAAAGAGAATTCTTAAGTAATTTAATTGGAACATGCTCGTTTGGAGCATGCTGAGAGCACTCCTTGTATGAATGTGGTATCCAAATCGTTGGAATGTCCAAAATATCAGTGAAACAATTATTAGGAAGGGAACCCGCTAAGTTAGGGATAACATGAATTTTATCTCCATGAAATTTTTCCAAAATATGCTCAACTTTTTCTAACCAGATATTATTCAAATTAGTTCGTGAGGCTTCAAAATTAATAGCGTTTTCCGTAATAATTTTTATATCTTTGAAACCATGGTGATCAAGATGACTTCTTAAACATGAAATCACTTCATTTGCATCAGTTCCAACAACAAATCTCAGCTGACATAGTGCTTTTGCTGATGGTTGAATTGCATTTACTGGCATATCAATATTGCCAGACTTCAAAGCAAGAATAGAAAAAGAGTTCCAACCAAACAATTTTTCGTTTGAAGACAAACCGGGCTCCCCCCAATCTTCATCAATTTCAAGGGTCTCAGAGATAACAGTAGGTAATGATTTCAATCTGTGACGCACTTCTGCTGTAAGAGAAGTTGGCTTCCAATTCTCAATTAAAACTTTTCCATATTTATCGGTAATAATACTCAGTGCATGTGACAGCCTAACCCCAGGATCTCTTAAAACCCCTCCCCAATTTCCTGAGTGATGAGCACCTTCTCGGTATTTGGCTTCAAGCTCAAAATTTATTGCTCCTCTCGAACCAAGAAAAACTGTTGGTACATTAACAGCCACCCTTGGCCCATCCGAAGCAATTAACACATCAGATTCAAAATAGTCTTTATACTGTTCACAGAGTTCAAACAGCCCGGGGGAACCAATTTCTTCACCCATTTCAAATATAATCTTCAGGTTAAA
>CACDPP010000025.1 GCA_902554705.1 Paracoccaceae bacterium | reverse complement strand
ATTAATCCCGCTAAAATAGGTAATGCTGCACATGAAACCAATCTAATTATGACAAAATTCCAACCCATTGCTGGAGCTTCAAAAACCAAAACCCTATGTACAGCGAAAATTGACCAACCTGAAAGAAAAGCAACAATCTGGGGTGCGCCCGCTCCCCCTGCGAAGAATATTAGTGCTATTGGAAACGAAGTCATTGGGCCACCGGGTAATAATCCTCCTAATAAAGCACTTATGAATATACCAAATAGGCCTGATTGAGGTCCAACAATTTGGGATAGTTCTTCAATAGGTACAAGTTGGGTAATAAACGCAGCAGTTAGTAAGGCAAATGGCATCTTCTTACTGATGCTAAGCGCCTGATTTCCAGCAAAAAAAGTTGATTTTTTCACTCCAACATAACCTTTTTTCCTGTAAACTAAAATTAATAGTACAGCTGCAAACACCCAAACTATTATGTAACTATTGTTCATTTTTGTTGCTCGCTCCTCTATAATTTAGAGGTATTAACTGAACTAACCTGCGTGCTGCTAGGCCTGCAATTAAGGGTAAAGGAATGCTTACTAAGAAGCGCAATATAGATAAGTCCAAACCCATCATTGGGATTTCCCAAATTACTAACCTGTAAACGCCTATCAAAGACCAGGCTGCAATATAAGCGACAAGTGCTCCAATATCTGCACCAGCGACCCAAAGAGCAAAAACTATAGGAAAAGAAGTAAATGGACCTCCAGGGGTTATTACTCCAGCCAAAGTAGCAAAAATTAAACCAGAAAAACCAGATTTTTCTCCCAATATTTTTGTTATTTTATCTTGATCAATAAATTGTTGGATTAACCCGCCAATTAGAAGACCACCGGCTAATACAGGTAATATAAAAATAAGTAAATTAAGCGCATAACTAAACGCCAAGTATAAACTGTCCAAGCCATTGATCAAATAACACAAAAACCCGGTAAAGCAGGCTAACAAAATAAAAAAATAATCAGAT
Organism: Paracoccaceae bacterium; assembly: GCA_902554705.1. Lineage (GTDB taxonomy): Bacteria > Pseudomonadota > Alphaproteobacteria > Rhodobacterales > Rhodobacteraceae > Salinivivens. The sequence continues at coordinate 25,751 of CACDPP010000025.1, read as the reverse complement.
TTGCTCATCTTCGTACACTTGTTCAGATACAGAAACTTTAGATGTAGCTTAAACTATTTTGCTTTAAACGTAAAAAATTGCGTTTCAAAATCAAAGCAAAAGCCTTTTTTTTAGTTCATTATCTTTACGACAGAGCTCAAATTCTTCTTCAAGTAATCTACCTTTTGGGGGTGAAAATATCTCAAAATTACCATAGTCTTTTTTACCACTGACCTGGGTCACCATAGGTTGTTCACCTGTTTCTTGTTTCATAGATGCTGATATATACCTTATCGCTGACCCGATCCTTCTGTCGTCAGTCGAATTAGGTCCGGAACTGTGAAACAGTAATCCGTGATGAAAGGAAGCTTGACCAGGATCAAGTTCAGCATAGACGGCATGATCTTCATTAACCTTAACAGAAATCTCTTGTCCCCGTGAAAGCATATTATTAGAATCATAGGTATCTTTGTGGGGTACAATTCTATTCTTATGGCTACCAGGAATAAACTTCATGCATCCCGCTTTCCTTCTGGCTGACGAGATGGCTAGCCAACATGTAACTTCTTTTATGTCATTTAGTTGCCAGTAAGTTAGGTCTTGATGCCATGATACAATCTGGGTTGATTCAGCTTCTTTGATAAACAGCGCTGCACTCCATACTAAAATATCTTCCCCTAATATTTCTTTTGCAGTAGCAACTAAAGTTTCATTTCTTGTAATAGCATCAAATGATGGAAGCAGTCTGTTGGGATATGCTTTTAAAAGAGCAAGTCGCTCTATATCGCCATGTAACTCGTTTTCAGCTGCTTCGTAGTCTTGACGTAATTCTTTTGCTTTCGCTTTTGGTATTGCATCTACTGGACAAAAAAATCCTTTCTCCGCATAGATTTTACCCAATTTCGTGTTCAAAGTATGTCTCCTAGTTTAGCTTATCAAGCAAAGCTAAGTTTCGTGAAGATAATCAGTAAGTGTTTCACTTTTCATTTCAATGGAAAAACCTGGTTCTAAAGGAGCCAGGTAATTACCTTCCTTTATTTTGCAAGGGTTTATAAAATGCTCATGTAAATGATCGACATATTCAATTCTCTTACTATCTTTCTCGCAAGAAATTAATAAATAATCAATCATGGCAATATGTTGAACATATTCACATAGGCCAACTCCGCCGGCATGTGGCCATACCGGTTTGCCATATTTGTGGGCTAAAATTAATACTCCTAAAACCTCGTTTAAGCCTCCTATCCTGCAACTATCGATTTGTACTATATCTAAAGCATCTTCTTGTATGAATTGCTTAAACATTATTCTATTTTGGCACATTTCTCCTGTTGCAACCTTAATTGGTTTAACTGCCTGTCTTATTTTTTTGTGCCCGGAGACATCATCAGGGCTTGTTGGTTCTTCAATAAAGAAAGGGTTCGAAAATTCTAATTTCTTGATCCATTTTATTGCTTCATCTACCTCCCAAACTTGATTTGCATCGATCATAATTTTGGTCTTATCACCAAGCGCTTTTCTTGCTATCTTCAGTCTTCTTATATCATCGTCTAGGTCTTTGCCGACTTTAAACTTTACATGAGAAAAGCCAGATTTTCTGGCCTTCAGACAAAGTTCATAAAGTTTTTCATCTGAGTAGCCTAGCCAACCGGCTGATGTATTATAGCATGGGTAACCCTCATCTAATAAAATGGCTAATCTCTCTTCTCTTTTAGCAGACGATTGCTTTAAGATCCGCAATGCCTCTCCTGGATCTAAAGCATCAGTCAAATACCTAAAGTCGATAAGGCCTACTATCTCCTCCGGCGACATGTCATAGACAAGTCTCCAAACAGGTTTCTTTTCAGATTTGCTCCATAGATCCCACACAGCATTTACAACTGCTCCAGTAGCCAGGTGCAGTATGCCCTTGTCTGGTCCTACCCATCGTAACTGACTGTCGCCAGTTATATGGCGCCAAAATCTCCCCATATTTTCTATGATCCATGATAAATCTAATCCAACTATGAGTGGCTCTAAAGCGTAAAACGCGGAGATACACAGCTCATTGCCACGTCCAATCGTAAAAGTAAGGCCATGTCCCTCAAGTTCATTATCTGTTTTAATTACCAAGTAAGCAGCTGAATAATCTGGATCTGGGTTCATTGCATCGGATCCGTCCAGATGATCTGATGTTGGAAACCTTAAATCGAAAGTTTTTATGCCAGTGATTTTTGTCAGAGAATTTTCCTAAAATTTACTAGAATGGGAGTATGATGGAATTTTAGTAGCTGGTTTTGAGCTACTTTCGTAGGCAGCCTCAACTAGCGCCATGGTGTTCCAAGCATCGTCTACTGCTGAAACCAAAGTTTCGTCTTCTCCGGTTACAGCTCTCTGGAGTTGTCTCATTCGGTATGCAAAACTATCGATAAACCAGCTTCCTTCTAACTTAACTTCTTCCCAGCCATTTCCGAGATTAACTTCCAGTCTGTCCGGCTCACCTTTTGGATAATTTAGATTTACGCCAAGATGAAGGTAAGCTGCACCTTTGGTGCCACAAATTCGCAGCTCACAGGCTTGGTATTTGCGACCGTGTGGATGATTATGATTTATTGATAGAGCGCATCTCAACTCATCACCGTAATCAAGTATTGCTGCTGTTCTAGTGTTAGATATTTTAGATGCCGGATGACCCATGGTCTTAGCGTGGATGCCTATTGGGTTTCCAACAAGAAACCGTATTGCGTCGAGATAGTGTATCGAGTGTAGCAAAATTTCCACTCTTGGCAGGGCTTCTAAAAATTTCCAGAGACCCCATGGTGTGTCTAGGGCTGCCCACATATCAACATCTACAACTTGTCCAATTAAACCCCGGTCTATTATATCCTTGAGGGCAATCATCATAGGAGCAAATCGCAATTGAAAATTTACGCATGCAGTTAAAGATTTTTGGCGGCACAAATTGAGTATTTTAGAAGCTTCTTTTAAATCGCTCCCCATAGGCTTTTGGAGAATTGCCGTAGAATTTTTAGGAAGCAAATCTATGACCTCATGATGATTTGATGGCGGAATAGCTAAATCAAAGACAACATCTTTTTCGGCTGCGGCATCAGAGGCTTTTTTAAAAACTTTAAGATCGTAAATTTGACCTAATTTTTTTGCTTTTTCATAATCTAGATCATAGATGCCCTTTACCGGAAGATTTGAAAGTTTATAAGCTGGTAGGTGAGCATCTGAAACAATTGATCCAGCTCCAAATATCACAATTGGAATTGGACTTTTAGGCATTGGCCAACTTTGTTTATATTCTGGTACCGCTTTCAAATCTTTCAATTCATCCTCAGATTAGTAGAATATTTTCCACTTCATCTCTTGCTGGCATTGATGGTGCAGTACCTGCGCGCGTTACAGAAATCGATGCAGTAGCACATCCAAATTTAACGGCCTCAAATGCAGATTTTCCCTCTGATAACGCGACAGCAAAGCCGCCATTAAATGCATCACCAGCTCCAGTTGTTTCAACTACTTCTCCCACATTAAATGCTGGAATAAGTCCGTGCTCATATAAAAAGGCTCCTTGCTCACCCATGGTAATGATTGGGGTTTTGACACCTAACTTATTCAAGAATTTAGCAGCGGTCTCTGCTTCTTTCTCATTTCTCACGGGCAATCCAGTTAGTGCTTCGGTTTCAGTTTCATTTGGTGTTATAAAATCGCAAAGACTAAATATTTCTTTTGGAAGGTTGGCGGCCGGAGCAGGGTTTAATATTGTTATTTTTCCATTTTCCTTAGCAACTTTAAGACCCTCTTGCGCAACTTCGATAGGTTGCTCAAGCTGGGTTAGGAATACATCAGCTGATGAAATTGTTTCTGAGTTGTTATGAATATCTTTCAAAGAGATTTCTGATGCTGCCCCGGGCGCAATAATTATAGCGTTATCCCCTGTCTTATCATCTATAAAAATAAATGCTGCGCCTGTATAACTATCGGTGCTATAGTTAACTGCACCTTTTACATTTGCATTCTCCCAGGTCTGCATTGCCATTTTCCCAAAGTCATCATCTGCTAAACGCGTAATTATCGTTACATCAGCTCCCAAATTTCCCGCTGCTACGGCTTGATTAGAACCTTTTCCACCAGGACCTAATGCAAATGAATTTCCAAGTATTGTTTCTCCCATTTTAGGCATTCGTGATGCACGGTATGCTGTATCAGCAACGAATACGCCTAATATAACAACTTTGCCCATTTAATTACTCTCCATCAGGCCCAATCACGCCTTTTCGAAAAGCAAAACAGCCATAAAATCTACGCTCGCCAGTCTGAATAACTGCGTAGGCTTTCTTGGACCTATCATAGAAAGAAAAACGCTCAATTGGCAGCATGGGATTGGGGCCATCTACTGCTGATACTTTGTTTTGGACTTCTGTCATGACGGGCAAAATAGTTTTTGGTTCGTCAACAACTTCCATTCTTGCAGCTGAGTCATCAACGAATGTATCAATTGGCATGACAGATAAGACTGCTTGTACAACATCAGCAGCTGACGCATCTATTCTAAGTAGTTTTCCATAAATCGTTTGTCTTGCAACACTATCCGATGGAAAATTTGTATCTGCAATTATAAGATCATCTCCATGCCCCATTGCTCTTAAGACATGTAAAACATCAGCATTCAATAAAGGATTTATTCCTTTTAACATTTCTTCCCCCCTAGATTTACTAAATCAAATTAATCATCATTTAATCTTTCAGATGTTTTTGCGTTGAATACGTGCAAAAAGCTTTTGTCTGCAGAAAGGTTTATATTTTGTCCCACACTAAAGCTACTTCTTTCCCGGACCACGGATATAAGTTCTTGTTCTCCGCTCCTGACAATCAGGTGCGTCTCTGAGCCTGTTGGTTCAACTACTGAAACTTTCGCAGCTATTCCGGTTTTACCCGGAATTAATTGTTCGGGGCGGACACCGATTAGTACTTCGTGCCCCTCTTCTAAATTTTTAGTTTTTGGTAAGGGCAGTTTGCCTCCGAATATTTCAGCAGAAAAATTTTTGCCTGATTTTTTAGCAATACCAGGAATTAAATTCATGGCAGGAGATCCAATGAAACCAGCAACAAAAACGTTGCTTGGTCGGTCATAAAGCTCCAAAGGCGTACCAATTTGTTCAATATATCCATCTTGCATAACAACAATCTTGTCAGCCATTGTCATAGCTTCAATCTGGTCATGAGTCACATATAGCGTTGTCGATTTTAGTCTTTGGTGTAGTTCCCTGATTTCGGCGCGCATTTGAACACGAAGTTTAGCATCTAAATTTGACAAGGGCTCATCAAATAGAAAAACCTGGGGATCTCTGACGATCGCCCGGCCCATGGCTACTCTTTGTCTTTGGCCTCCTGATAAGGCACGAGGATATCTTTTTAGGTAAGGAGTTAGACCTAAAACCTCAGCTGCTGTATCGATTTTTTCCTTAATCAACGTTCGATCCAGCTTTCGCATTTTGAGAGAAAAGGCCATATTTGCTTCAACTGTTTTATGAGGGTATAAAGCATAGTTTTGGAAAACCATGGCGATATCGCGCTCTGATGGAGGCAGATTGTTGACAGTTTTTCCTCCAATACTAATATTTCCTGCAGTGATACTTTCCAGTCCAGCAACCATCCTCAATAAAGTTGATTTTCCGCAGCCAGACGGCCCAACGAGAACGACAAATTCTCCATCATTAACTTTTACACTAAGATCATGAATTACCTCTGTTGAGCCATAAACTTTTCTAACATTGGCAATGCTTACTTCGGCCATCTTTGCTTTTCCTGACGCTTGCTCGTGAAAAAGCTTAACTTATAGAATTTCAGCTGTCTACTTGTGTGATGGTTAAGTGTAAGTGACTTAAGGTTAAATGTAAGTGACTTGACAGAATTAAGTTTCACTGGAATGATTTTAGCCAGAGCCACCTTGTTGAGCAGATTTTACCAAAGGCTGTGTGAGCTCCGCAAAAAAGAAAGTAAGCGTTTAAGCTTTTGAATCAACAAGTAACGGGAGGAAAATCGTGAAAATAGAACTTTATAATCAATACGTTCGGTCACAAATGAATCGGCGTAGCGTTTTAAAAGGCGCAGCAAGTGTAGGTGCACTTGCAGCGATGGGCGGTGCGGCCCCAGCATTTGCTGGAAGTCACAGCGGTGTACGCGCAGAAATTATGAAAATACCTGGCGTCGGTATGGGCTCTCCAGGCGACCCTGAGTGGCAAAAAGTTGGTGAGTTATGCATGGGTCCTGTTAAAGAGCGTGTTGCTGAGGGTGAATTTAAAGGCGTAGAGCTTACCTTTATGGGGCTAAACAATCAAAACTTGCACAACTTTTTATTTCGAGGTTTTTTGAAACCTTGGGAAGCATACACAGGTGCAAAGATCAATTGGATTGATCTAGCTCAGGCGGATTACAATCCTAGGCTTCAACAATCTATTGCTACAAAAACTGTTGATTTCGACATAATTGAAATGGGTGCTCCATTTGAAGGCGATACCGCTGGTCAAGGTCTGCTAAATGAAATGCCAGATTGGGTGAAGGATCAGATCGAATACGATGATTTAGTAGGATATCTTCAACCTCCAGTTGGAACTTGGGATGGTAAAGCTTATCGAATAAACATTGATGGTGACTGTCATACGTTCTGCTACAGAACTGATTATTTTGGTCCAGGTTCAATCAGTGGTCGAGATAATCCCCCAAAAACATGGCAAGAAGTTAATCAAATATCTAAGGATTTGGTTGGTAAAACTGATCCATTAACAGGACTTCCGGCACATGGCTTTTTAGATCCATTAAAAGGCTGGGGTGGTTTTGGAATGTACTTTTTGACAGACCGAGCTGGTCCTTACGTCAAGCATCCTGATGATCCTGCATTTTTGTTTGATATCGATACAATGAAACCAAGGATTAACAACCCTGGTTGGGTACAAGCTATTCAAGACGTAATGGACTTAATTGCGATTGAGGGAGCATACCCGGCTGATCAGATCAACGCTGACCCAGGTACAACTGGTTTTCAGCAGTTCTTAGCGGGTACAGGATCGATGCTCACTTGGTGGGGCGATATTGGATCTAATGCTAGAACCTCAGACACTTCCGTAATCGGAGATGTTGTCGGCTTCAGTGCTATCCCAGGCTCAGACCGCGTATATAATCACAACAAAGGTGCATGGGAGAATACGTACAACGAAGCTCCAAATAACGCTTACCTTGGTTGGGGAGTATATGTTACGAACCGGGTCGAAGGTGATAGTAAGAAAAGGAAAGCCGCATGGTCTGCTGCAGCCCATATTGGAGGGAAAGATATTTCTCTTTGGACCTCAGCTTATCCATCAGGTTTCCAACCATATAGAAATTCTCACTTTAACTATGATGAGTGGGAAGCTGCTGGTTATGATCGCGCGTTTGTGGAGGATTATTTGGGATCTAATCTTGATACCTATAACCATCCAAACTCACTTAACGAACCACGTATACCAGGTATCTTTCAGTACTACTCAGTTGCTGAGGATGAATTGGCTAAAGGGTTTGCCGGTCAATATGGTTCGGCTCAAGAGACGGCTGACGCAATTGCTGTCGCATGGGAAAAGATTACTGATCAAATTGGGCGAGATAGTCAGATTGCCCTCTACAAAGCCTCCATGGGTATGTAATTATCCATGAAATAGGCCGGCAAAACTTGCCGGCCTAAATCTGAAAATAAAAAATATAAATTGGGTTCGTATAACTTTGAGTAGCACTGACGCCGATTATCTTCATATTGTAACGCAAGACAAAATCTCGGATAGGCGCCGAGATTTAGGCCGTTTAATGATATGGGGATCCGCCACTATATTGTTGGTTTTAATTGTTATACAAAGCCTAGATCAGTTCAGCACATTTGAGTTTGGCTTCACAACGTGGCGTCCAACTCTATATGCTTATTTCTTTTGGGCCACTTGTCTTTGCTGGGCTCAAGTCATCCTGTATGGAGAGCAAGGCAGGCGGCGACTTTTTATTCTGCCAGCCGTTCTTTTTGTTATATCGATGGTGATTTTTCCACTAATTTTTGCGCTAGGAATTGCTTTTTCAAGTTGGAATTTGTCTTCTCCTGATGGACGTCAGTTCAATGGTTTTGATAACGCTATCGAGATGTGGAGCGATCCGTTTTATTGGAATGCATTAAAAAATATGGTCTGGTATATTTTAGCAATTATACCAGAATATATAATAGCATTCTGTCTTGCTGTACTACTGAACTCTCAAATAAAAGCCAGAAAATTTTTTAGAGTAGCATTCCTCATGCCTCTAATGTTGTCTCCTGTAGCGGTAAGTTGGATGATAGGTAAGTCTATGCTTGAAATAAGATTTGGACCGATTTCCCGGCTTGTGCGTACTCTAGGCTGGGATAACCCCTCATTTTTTGGATCTGATGAAATAGCACGATTTATGATAATGGTTATGGATGCCTGGACCTTTATTCCCTTTATGATGATTATGATTTTAGCAGGCTTGCAAGCCATCCCAAAGGAACTTCACGAGGCAGCAGAGGTTGATGGTGCACCACCATGGAAGAAGTTTTGGGAAATTACATTCCCCTTGATGCTACCAGTATCAATCACAGCTATCTTGATAAGAATTATCTTTAAACTAAAACTTGCAGATATAATAATTAATGTAACGTCAGGTGGCCCTGGAGGAGCGACTGATAGTGTTACTAGCTTTATCTATAGAGAATATAGAGATCGTAGTAATGTTGGTTATGGCACATTTTTAGCTATAGTTTATTTAATATTAATCGTGATCTTCATGACATTTTTGATTAAAATGGCAGAGCGTTGGTCGAGGCCACGGTACTAAGCATGTCTAAGCAAATTTTCTTCGATAGTAAAAACGATGTGGCATTTAAACCTAAACGATTTTTGGGAAAAACTCTTATTTACCTCATTCTCATATTCTGGGCGATAATATGTCTTTTCCCCATCTACTGGACAGTTACAACAACCTTCAAAACTGCTCCTGATGTCATGAAGGGTAACCTTGTTCCCTGGTGGGACTTTAGGCCAAAATGGCTTGGGCTCAAGTCTTTAGGATTGTCTCCAGATAGGATATTTGTAGAAAGTACTGTGAGAGAAGAATTTTTAAAGCGGTTTTACAATTCGATGATAGCTGCTGTAGGATCGTCAACGTTGGCTGTTCTGTTAGGTAGTTGTACTGCCTATGGTTTAAGTCGATTTAAATATCGTTTTGGGTTTATGCGAAATTCAGATATCTCCTTTTTTTTCCTATCACAGCTTATCCTTCCTCCGGTTGTTTTGGCATTGCCATTTTTAGTCTTATACAAAGAACTAGCGTTATTAGACACACGGGTTGGGCTTATTGCTCTCTACACATTAACGGTTCTGCCTATTGTGATTTGGATAATGAGAGACCAATTTAGTTCTATTCCTACAGAATTGGAGGAGGCCGCCCTTGTTGATGGATTGTCAATATGGGGCGCCTTTTTAACAATAATTATGCCTATTGCTCTGCCCGGTATGGTCGCAGCATTTATTATCTCTCTCGTTTTGACTTGGAATGAGTATTTTTTTGCGGCTCTTTTAACGTCGTCGCATGCAAAAACATTACCAGTAATGGTTGCCAGCCAAACAGGTTCGCAAGGCATATCTTGGTGGTCAATGGCAGCATTATCATTAGCGGCTATTTTACCATTGATTATAATAGCCGTAATTCTGGAGCGTTATATTATAAAAGGGATGGCGGCTGGAGCGGTAAAATAGCGAAAATTAGCTTATCTAAAAAGAAACTGATTAGATTTCTTTCATAAGATGTTTGGTTGCATCATATAAAGACTTAAAAATGTCATAATTACGATTATGGACTTCATGGTTTTGAGATTTTATTATTTTCTTTTTGGGGTTCCAGCTGTCAATCATTTCTCGCTTCACTAAGCCCGTTGAGCAGGCTGCTAAGAACGCATTTCCATAACTCGCTCCTATTGTTTTTTCACGTACAATTTGATCGAGCCCAGTGATATCAGAAGTTGATTGCAGCCAGAGATCGTTTTTCGTACCTCCGCCGACCGCATATAGGTTATTGGTTTGAGTTCCAGCATCTTCAAATGCTTCGATAACATGGCGTGTTCCGTGGGCAATTCCCTCTATGAGACTTCGATAAATATCTCCTCGTTCGTGATCAAGTCTCAAACCAAAAATTGTTCCCTTGGCATGAGGATCATGTATGGGCGTTCGCTCTCCAGAAAAATAGGGAAGAAATACTATTCCGTTTGCGCCTGGTTTCGACATGTTCGCTTCGTTAGTTAACTCAGTAAAGCTAGATTTAATATCTAATTCTCTTCCAAATTGTTCTCTAAACCAATGCGTTAATGTTCCGCTTGTTGCTAAACCAGCCATAGAGGCATGCTCACCTTCAAATAACCACGGAGCATACCAAAGACGGGGATCACTATTTTGTTTACGCGTAAGAGAGATCATAAAAATAGTTGATCCATACATGCACATGGTATCGCCTTCATTGTTAAGGCCTATAGAAATAGCCTCAGCTGCTGCGTCTATTGTCCCTGTAGTGACAGGTATTCCTTTTGGTAGACCTGTTTCGGATGCTGCTTTTTCAGTAACGTTACCAACGATTTCTGTTGACCATTTTAGCTCAGGTAAACATTCGATGGGAATGATTTCCTCTGTTAGCTCGTTACTCCAGTTTTGAGTATGGATATTGTAAAGTGGCGAAAAATTAGCTGCAGTATAGTGGTCAATTACAAACTTCTTAGTCAGTTTATGCAAAAGAAAGCTTGTTGATGTTAATATTTTTGCAGTTTTTTTGAAAACTTCAGGTTTGTTTCTCTTTAGCCACAATATTTTGGGCCCAACGGATTGGGATGTTAATGCATTTCCACAAATTTCTAAAATTTTACTTTCGCCAATAATATCGTTTAAGATGTCAATCTCTTTATGAGACCTTGTATCCACACCATATAAGACACCGTTCATAAGAGGTTCGCCGTGATTGTCCACTGGCAACATGCATGGACCTATGGCACTACAAGCCAAAGCTTTAATATCCTGAGGTTTAACACCACTCATTTTCAAAATTTTATTTGTGACCTCACAAAAATCTCCCCACCAATCCTCATTTGGTCGATGTTCAGCCCAACCTGGTTGGGGAACTAACATCTTGTGGGGTTTTTGAGCCTGTGCCTCTACTTCACCGATTTCGTTTACTAGTACAGCTTTAGTTTCGAATGTTCCAATATCGACACCGACCGTATATTTCATGTTAGCACCTAATCACGAATTAAATTTATATTTTCAGGCAGGGAGTTCAGGGCTGATATAAGAAGTTTTGCCAACCCAACAAGATCTTTCAGATCGCACATTTCCTGGGCGGTATGACTATACCTGATTGGGAAGCCAACATCTATTGAAGCTACTCCGTCTTCAACTAATTGGACATAAGATAAATCAGTAAGAGCTCCAATATGAGCACTTTTCTGCAAATTAATACTTTCATTCGAAGCAGTCTGCTCGAAATGATCTACCAAAACTGGATGAGGAATAACCCCATTTAATGTACCTCTTCCGTGAAAGGAAAACATACTTAAACCTGGCCCCTTTCCAAGTTTGATTTCTCCAAAATCTCTCATTTCTGGTGTGTCACTCGCTAGTAACAAATCAATTTGTATTGCGATCTCAGGTTTTATTTTTTGGGCTACAGGAAGCGCGCCTCTTAGATTGAATTCTTCCTGAACTGTAAACACTATATTCACTTCAGGACCATTACTTCTTGAATTTAATTGTCTGGCCACTTCCAAAAGAACAGCGCAGCCGGCTCTGTCATCGACGCTGGTTCCTATAATTTTATCATCTGCAATAACTTCAGCAGATGGCTTATATACCACTGGGCTTCCAATATCTATTCCGTTGCTCCGAACTTCAGCTGCCGAGCCCATTCCCAAATCTATATAAAGATCTCTATAGCTTGAGACCTGATACTTTTCCTCAGGTTGCGTCGCATGGTGGCTTTTTATTCCAATAATACCGGAAAGAGGTTTGCCGCTTTTTGAGATTGCTGAAACAGCTTGTCCTGGCAGTATTTTTTCTGGAACCCCACCAACACGCTCAAATTTCAGGAAACCATCATCTTCAATTTTACGCACTATTAAACCTAATTGATCCATGTGGGTAAATAGCATCACACTGGGACTTGTGCCTGGAAAGGTAACTGTAGTGTTACCAAATTTATCAAAAATTGGTTTTAGACCGATTTTTTTTAACTCTTCTTTTATATACTTTCTAACTTGGTTTTCGTGGCCAGATAGCCCAGCTATTGTCATTAAGTTGAGCGTATCTTCTCGTATTCGTTCAATCATATTTGTGACCGTATTTTTTTAACGCGTTCCATAAAATCTTTCGCGCGGTCGGGATCGACAGACTGCCATGTATCGCCCGAATATTTTAAAGCAGAACCGACAATACAACCATCAGCAATTCTGAATATTTCTTCCACAGTTTCGTGTTTCACTCCTGTATTTGCCAGCACTGGCAAATTAGATACGGTATCTTTGACCATTTTAAGTTCTGACAAATCTGCAGCCTCGCCGGTAATTTGCCCACTTACTAAAATTGCGTCTGGTATCGATGAAAAAGCTACACTTTTTGCTCGATCCGCAAGAGAACGTTGGTCGAGAGAATAGGCAAATTCTGCAGATATGTTAAAAAGCATAAGCATATCTTTTCTATTTAATTGATCCCTGTAACGCATGGCTTTCCCTGCGTCAGCTGTCCAATTTCCCATGTCTGATGCATAAGAACCGGTGAAAATCTCTCTTACGAAAGTCGCACCAGTAGTTGCACCAAGTGCTACGGTCGCCATAGGGTCCCAGAGCATATTAACTCCAAAAGGAATATTAATCTCAGATTTTAACTGTCCGATAATATAGGCTGCGGCTGATGTGGATGCTGTATCTACTTCTAATTCGTATGGTCGATCATTTTCATTTCCAAACATAACGGCGTCAACTTGCGCATCTTGTAATGCATGAAGATCTAACCTTGCAGCTTCTATTAGGCCATTTAAGCCGGCTTCACTGTCATGCAGTGGAGATCCGGGTAGGGCACCGAGATGTACCATTGCGATAACTGGCTTTTTGGTTGCAAAAACTTCCTCGAACCGATTTTTCAATAGACAATCCTCCTATGAAGCATGTTAAGCTTTACGGATATAAACTGCCAATTAAATTTTACTCATTGCCAATTTAATACCAAAGAAAAGGAAAAATGATGCTTAAAAGCCGTATTTTTAAAAAGGGATCCTCCGGCGGTTTTTCTTTGACTGAAATTGGTTTCGGTACAGCTCCACTTGGCAACCTTTACAAACCGATTTCGGACAATGAGGCTAATTCGGCTCTTGAAGCGGCATGGAACTCTGGAGTGAGGTATTACGACACTGCGCCACTTTATGGGCTCGGTTTAAGCGAAACCCGTCTAAATCGGTTTCTCAGGACTAAACCGAGAGACGAATATGTCCTCTCAACTAAAGTGGGCCGACTTATGAAGCCCTGTGGCGAAAGTGACCGTACTGGGCACGGCAAGTGGTTTGAAGTGCCTTCAAGGCAAGAAGTCTATGACTACAGTTACGATGGAGTTATGAGGTCCATAGAGTTTTCTTATGAGCGGCTTGGTATTAATAAAATAGATATCGCATATGTTCACGATTTATGCATTTTTACGCACGGCTCCAAGCAAGCTTCAGATGAAAGAATTCGGCAATTCTTTGATGATGGTGGCTACAAAGCGATGATTAGTCTCCGAGATCAAGGCGTTGTAAAAGCGATTGGAGGTGGAATAAATGAGTGGGAGGTTTGCGAGGATCTTGCAAAAAAAGGAGATTTCGACATCTTCTTACTTGCTGGCCGCTATACTTTGCTTGAGCAGGATGCGTTAGATACCTTTCTACCCTTGTGCCAAAAGCGTGGGATAAAAATAGTAACAGGTGGTCCTTACAATTCCGGAATACTAGCTACAGGTGCGATTGAGGGAGCATTTTACAACTATGACCCTGCACCAGAAAAGGTGCTGGCTAAAGTGAAATCAATTGAAGCAGTGTGTAAGGCGCATAATGTTTCGTTGAAAGCCGCTGCTTTACAATTTCCATTACTTCATCCAACGCATTTAAGTGTAATACCTGGGGCTCAGACAAAAAACGAGTTAAATGACAACATTAAAGTTTATTCTGAGACTATTCCGAGTTCACTTTGGTCAGATTTAAAGTCAGAGAACTTACTCAGATCTGATGCTCCTATTGATTAATTTTATAATAATTAAATTTTAAAGATTAGAACTGATAAAATCTGATATATTTTTTGGTGTAATTTCTTTTCTTTCATTTTCTGGTCTGGATATATGCAGAGCTGCTGCAGCTTGAGCGTATTTAAGCGCACTTTCAATCGGGTCACCCTGTAAATATCTTGCTGCTAATGCGCCTATAAACATATCGCCTGCACCGTGTGATGAAACTACATTAACGCTAAAGGCTGGAATTTTTTTTATATTTCCACAAGGTTCAATTATCTCTAAACCCTGCTGACCTAAAGTTTTAATTATTGTTAAATTATTTTCATTTTTTTCTTTATTGCTGAAATTGTAAAACTCAGCCTCAATTCGGTTCACAATACAAAGATCTATTAATGAAAGGAGATTACTTTCAATTCGTTTAGCCGGCGCGGCATTCAACCAAATTTTAGAACCAGCAGCTTTAGCTCGCTTTGCGATTTCTAAGTTCACTTTATCGTTAATTTCGTTTTGTAGTAATAATACCCCAGTATTTTCTGGTACTTCGATTGATTTTTCATCAATATGAAGATTTTCTCCTGATACGACGGCTGCGCTATACTCACCAGATTCTTCAACTATCGCTACACTCATTCCACTTGCGCCTTTTCCTACCTGTAAAGCACTAAAGTCTACAGATGAGTTCTGTAAATGAGCAATCAATAGTTTGGCAAAGCTATCAGATCCCACACGTCCAGCTAAGAACGTAGATGCACCATTCTGGTCAGCAGCCAATGCTTGATTGCCACCTTTGCCACCAAAAACATACTCTACTGATTTTCCAATAATTGTTTCGTCTTTTTGTGGGATCCTTGGGCTCTTTACAATGACGTCTAAGTGAAGGGATCCAACAACAAATAAATTTTTCATTTTAATAGGCTACTTCGAATTATTTGCTGGGCTAAGATGGGATTTTGCTTATTTCGGGCCTCTTTAACCGCATCTGATTTATGCAAACCTCTGGCAATTTTAATCAACTTTTTGGTGATTGCGATATTTTCTTTACTTTCTTCAATGGGATCTAATCCAGAATGATCAGGGAAAGTATCAAAGTAGATTGCTCCGTTGTAATTACAATCAAGAAGCTCAACTAGAAGTTCTAATGTCTGAATAGGGTGAACAGAGCCAACCATTAAACCATTATCCCATTTGCCGTAACCATCATTTAGATGGACGCCTAAAAGCTTTGATTTCCTGTTTATAAGGTTAGCAGCAAAAGCAGGCATTTCATCTGCATACAATACGTGGGCAAAGTCTAAGGTCACGCCAGTGTTGGCTCTATTTATTTCAGCAAGTGCTAATAAAGTTGTCGCCACATCAGGCATTAAAGAGAAGGCTCTGGGCTCATTTGGTTTATACTCAATTGAAATATTGATATTTTGATTATGGTCAGCAAGCTCTTGCATGGCCGTAATTGTGTCATCCCACATTTTTGAAAAATCTGCTTGAAAAGAGTAATCAAGACCATCTTGCCCCATCCAAAGGGTCATCGTTTCACAGTTTAATGATGCCGCAAGATCAATTCCCTTTTTTGTCTCGTCTATTGCTAATTGGCGAACCGCTTTCTCTGGGTTTGTAAAAGCCCCTAATTTAAATTTTGGCGATGTGTAATATCGCATAGCCAGACCGTTAATCTTAATGTCGTTTTGACTTAAAAACTTTTTTAGTTTCTTAACTTCAAGATTAGAAAAGTGATCTGGAAAATTCAAATCTGCGCAAGTTAGACCTGCCTGCGTAGCACGCTTCAAAAGTGCCAAAGTCAAATTACCTGCTGCCTCAATCTCAGGTTGACCCAGTCCTAATTTAAATGAATTGAGACGAGCTCCAAATTGAGTATTTTCCATCTAATCAACCTTGATGATCTAAGTTTTTTTCTGTTTTAAAAAATTATATCAAAAATTATTCACTCGGTGTAAAATTAATTTAAATGAATAATTCATAAAAATAGAAGTTTTTGATTAATGCTCTTTGATACACATCTTCATCTCATTTACCCAAATAAACTTGGTTACCCATGGTTAAGTGAGGTCCCCGCATTAAATAAACCGTACCATTATGAAGAATATGAAATTACAGCCAACAGGTTGGGTATTGATGCATGCTTTCATATGGAAGTAGATGTCAGAGAAGAAGATATTAAAAATGAAACCACGATGTTGGAGAATTTGAGCAGCCAGCCAGCCAGCAAGATAAAAGGAGTAATTTCAGCCTGTAGACCTGAGCAGCAAGGTTTTAATGATTTTTTAAGTTGGGCCGCCCAAAAAACACTAATAAAAGGGTTTAGGAGAGTTCTTCACGTTGCTTCAGATGATGTGAGTCAAAGTTCTTTATTTAGGGAAAATATCAAACTTTTGAGCAATTATGGCTTTACATTTGACATATGTGCCCGAGCTGATCAGTTGTCTATCGTTGAAGAATTAATAGATGCTTGCCCAAATGTTAAATTTATTTTGGATCATTGCGGTGTGCCCGATATAAAAAATAATATTTTTTCATCCTGGGCAGCGGCAATGAAAAATATTTCGCAGCGCCCTAACGTGATAGCTAAAATTTCTGGTGTCATAGCTTATGGCGACGCTGAGAGTTGGAAACTCACGGATATAAAGCCCTATTTCGATCATACTGTTGACGTTTTTGGAATTGATAGAATTGTTTGGGGAAGTGATAGCCCAGTATGTCAGTTAGGTGGGGGCTTACCAACTTGGGTTGGATTGACGCATAATTTAACTTCTGGGTGGTCCAAATCTGAAAGAAAAAGTTTTTATAGAGAAAATGCTTTTAAACTTTGGAATATGCAGGATAACTAAGTTCTATGGAGAGTTTTTTTGGAGAGATAGAAGGCGCCGGCTTTGAAGTTTTAGAAGAAGAGTTTAACAGCTGTTTGACAGGACATGGCCGTGTAGAAAGAATTTGGACAGGTGCGCGTTGGGTTGAAGGGCCTGTTTGGTTTCCAGCCGGAAGGTTTCTTTTATTCTCTGATATCCCAAATAATAGAATGCTTAGATGGGATGAAACAAACGGTAGTGTATCAGAATTTCGAAATCCCTCTAATTTCTCAAATGGAAATACTAGAGACCTTCAGGGACGTTTGATAACTTGCCAGCATTTATCAAGATCTGTAACGCAAACTGAGCATTCTGGCCAAGTTACAACATTAGCAACCCACTTTGATGGTAAAAGATTGAATTCACCAAATGACGTGGTTGTTAAAAGTGATGGTTCCATTTGGTTTACAGATCCTGACTACGGCATAATGAGTGATTACGAGGGATGTAAGTCACCATCTGAGCAATCCTGCTGCAATGTATTTAGAATTGATCAGAAAACAGGAAATTTAAGTCTAATTACTGATCGGCTGCTTAAACCCAATGGACTTTGTTTTAATAAGAGTGAAAGCAAACTCTATATTTCAGACACGGGAGGCTCTCATGTTAAAGGTGGTCCAAGGAATATTTACAGTTTTGATCTTAGAGAAGAGAAAGTAACTTCGGAAGATCCAAAATTGTTTGCCGAATGCTCAAATGGTTTATTCGATGGATTCAGAATTGATAGCGAAGATAGAATTTGGACTTCGGCTGCTGATGGTGTCCATTGTTATAACTCGCTTGGCGTTTTAATAGGCAAAATCAAAATTCCCGAAATTGTTTCCAATGTTTGTTTTGGTGGAGAGCGATTAAATCGACTATTTATCACAGGAACTACATCTCTTTACTCAGCCTATCTTGCAGTAAATGGGATCCGTTAATAAAAGTCCTTTAAAAGATTTGATTTCCCAGCTGAGTATTATGAGGCTTTTCTAGTGACAGGATTTTCCCAGAGCTTTGAGCCGCCAATAATTATAAGGAAGTGGGGTAATAAAACCCGCAAAGAGCATAAAAGGAAGGACCCATAATTTTATAACGGCTCCGCCTGTTAACAGTAAATCAGTTATGTTCATGGCCAATTCCATTGAAACCATTGAAATTAAAGACATACCGATCGCAGTTTTAAAAGCCTGCCGAAGCTCCATTTGCTTACTTAAAATGAAAGTTTCTAATATAATTGACGTTATAATGCCATTTATAATTGCCAGCGTCATGATAAGCCATACGGGCCAATCTATTCCCATTAATTGAAAATATAGTATGGTTCCAATATCACCAATTGCGCAACCTAGCAGGCACCATCCGGTATTTTTGGATGAACGAACCCATGTGTGTTTGCACCGCCAATTAATATTTAATTCATTCACCAAATACGTCATGTTGACCTCATTTTATTAACGTATAAACTCTCCAGTAAGTGGAGTGTAAAGGATCTATTGTGAATATAGGTAAAGCTGCAAAACTATCAAATTTAACAGTAAAAACGGTTCGATATTATGCTGATATTGGTCTCGTTAAGCCTTTAAAAAATTGTAGTACAGGGTATAGAGATTTTTCTGATGATGATTTGGCCCAACTACAATTTGTTGCAAAAGCTCGGAGATTTAATTTTAGCATTCAAGAATGTGAAGAGCTGCTGTCTTTATACTCAGATAAAAATAGGTCCAGTAAGGAAGTAAAAGCTCTTACTTTGGAGAAGATTTCAGAAATAGACGCTAAACTTATCGAGCTTAAAGATCTTAGACACCAACTTAGCTTTTTAGCGAATAATTGTCAGGGAAATGATCGGCCTGAATGCCCAATTTTAGACGAATTATCAAATGCTTAATAGTATTTAATAATGAAATTAAATTTCTTGTGAGCTTAAAATTTTAGTAATTTGTTCTAGACTAAGAACGCACTTAGAAGCCCCTATTTCTAAAGCGGCTTTGGGCATGCCGTAAACTTCTGAGGTTTCTTCATTCTGCGTTACTGTAAAAGCTCCAGAATTTTTTAGTGAATTTAATCCCTCTGCTCCATCCGATCCCATACCAGTGAGTAAAATGGCTAAAAGGTTTGATTTTTTTATTCTAGCTGCTGAATTAAAAAGTACATCCACACTTGGACAGTGGCCTTTTACCTTCTCGTCAGTTCCCTTATTCAAAAAATAATCTGATCCAGTTTTGCTTATCTCCATATGGTTTAACCCATCTGCAATGTAGATAGAATTTGGAACAACCTTCTCATGATCAATAAATCTTTTTACTTTAAGTGTTGTAATTCTCGTTAGCCGCTCACAGTAACGAACCAAGAATTCAGGTTGCATATGTAGAACTACTAATATGGGCGGCATATTAGGCTTTAGCTTGCCAATGATTTGCTTAAGCGCCTCAGGCCCACCAGTTGAAGCTCCTAATAAAATTAAATCATATGATTTAGAAGTCTCAAGCTCCGCTAAGTCCATAAAGCTTTGGGAACTAACTGGGCTTAGGAGTTTAATAAGATCTGAAAACTGATTTATAAAAAGTTCTTTGCTATTAATTCTTTCTACTTTTTTAAAAACTATACGATCTTTTTGTTTTTTTATATGTTGTTTAAGCTGTTCCAAACTATTCTCGGAGTAGAAAATTATTATTTTTTTTATCCCAATATTTTTACAGAAATCTTTAAGTTCATTAAAACTCTCGAAGTTTTTTGAAGTATCTATTAGGCAAAAATCTATTTTAAAATTTTCCAGCCTTTTACTATTAATTGATGATGCCACTTTGAAATTACCAAGCCATTTTTCAGTTAAAAATTCATTAGCGTAACTGCGAGTAACGGCTTCATTGGAAATAAATGCTATGGAATAATCTGACATGGCCCAAACTTACTTTAAATTCTTTTCCTGTAGATCCCATTACCTAATTGTTCAAAATCTTGGTTTTTGGAACTTAATACTTCCGCATCGCCTAAAAATATGAACCCACCGTTGGCAAGTGACTTGAATATTCTATTTTCAGCGGCTAACCTACTATCTTTGTTAAAATAGATTAGGATATTACGACAAAATATGATGTGAAATTTATTTTTGAACGGAAAAGTTTTTGAATTCAAATTGAGTTGCCGGAAATTAGCCTCTTTTCTTATTTTTTCTTTGAAACGTAGTTTTCCATCGTTTTCCTGTTCCGTGTATTCCAAAAGTCTCTGGCCAATAATATTATCAATCTTTTTCGTTTCATAAATTCCTTTTGAGGCAATTCCTAATGACTTTCTTGAAATATCGGTAGCCATAATACCACAAGTGATTTTCCAATACTCGTCACCAAAATATTCCATTAGTGAAACAAGGATTGAATAAGCTTCTTCGCCGGTAGAACATCCAGCACTCCAAATTCTCAAATCGATAAAGTTTTTATGGTCCATATTAGCGAGGCATTCCGGGATCACTTCACCTTTTAGGGCTTCAAATTGGCGATTATTTCTAAAGAAATTTGTGTGAGGAATTAAGAAAATCTCTAGCAAATCCAGTATTTTACTATCTCGCAAATCATGCGTAGATTTGTTCAAGAAATCTTCTAAGTCTTTAATTCTATTTATTTTTTTGAATTTATTTAACTCTGAAAGTGCAATCGGTTTAAGATTTTCCGAAAGATCAAGACCAAAGAATTTATTTATGAATTCTATTAGGGAACGTGTTTCGTTTTCAGTTAACATTTAATTATTTAGACTCTAAACTCCAGGTTCCATCCCAATTATCAGGAGGAGATTTTTCTAACATTTTACATCGGGAGATATAAACGTCTGAAGGAGTTGATGGATATCCTCGATCAATTTCTAAAGGTTTTGATTTTTGAAAATGTTTTAACCCTGCGTTAAATTTTCCCTTGGTATAAGCTTCAAAGCCCTTTTCAAAATGCTTTATTAGGTCATTTTCCTTCTGTGAAGTATTTTCTACTTCATTAATAATCTCATAAACCGCAACGGGTGTATCCTTTCCATAAACCTTTATGCGGTCTATAATTCTTATGCTAAATTGGTTCTTTGCATCTTTAGCAACGCTATCACTCACTAAATTATCTATAAAGTATTGAGAACATGCAGTTTCTAATCTTGCAGCAATATTGACCGCATCGCCTATCATAGTGAGATCAACTCGTGCTTTTGCTGCACCGATATCGCACAGAATGACATCTCCCGAGTTGAGACCCATTCTTACCTTTAAAGGATCTTTTTTCATGATTGGGTCGCTGTCATTTAATTCTTTGATGGCCTTTTGTATCTCTAATATCGACATCAAACATTTGTCATAATTCTGCCTGTCGCCTTCATCAAACCAAAAGGACATGCAGGCATCTCCCATAAATTTGTCAATGTCACCATCATTTTTCGTAATAATTTCAGTTATACTTTCAAACATATTGTTAATTTGTGAGACGATTTCTTCGGGAGCATATCTTTCACACCGGCCTGTGAACTGAGCAATATCTATAAAGAAGACAATAGCTTGCCTTTTTTCAGCGCGCGACGGGAGAGATAATTCACTTAATACGGATTTTTCCAGTGCAGATTGAAATGAAGCTTTTGAAACATATCGTTGAAATTGGTCTCGTTCTCGCTCGGTCCTTATTTCAGCTAAAGTCCGCTCTACCACTGCCGCTAGAGCCTCCGCAGTTGGAGGCGTCGCAACCGTATCTTTTGCCCCAGCATTTAAAGCCATCCTTCTATCGCCTTCGTTATCCTGATCAACAAGACCGATGAAAGCTAAATCTGAATTTGTTTGTTCTGACTTACAAATTTTATCGACATCAATGATTGACCCATCTTTAAGTAAAGTTGATGAGATAATTAGATCGCTAGAAAACTTTTTTAGAAGCCTGTGTGCGTCACTTATGCCAGAACAGGTTCTTGTAGAAAAACCTTGTTTATTTAAATAGTTCGCGATGTTTTCTGCCTGATACTCGTCCTCATCAATAATAAGGATCTTTTCTCTTAGAACAGATTGAAGTGCGAATGAGCGGTTTATTCTTTCAAGTAAGTCGTCAAAGATAACTGGCTTTGGCATATACTCATCGACACCAGCAGCGAACCCTTTTTTCTGATCCTCAGCAGACTTAAGGGTGCTAGACATAATGATGTAGCAGTCCTGGGTAACCTTGTTATTTCGGATCTCAGCACAGGCTTCAAAACCATTCATAATTGGCATTTCTATGTCGCAAATTACTAAGTCAGGTTTAGTTGATAAAGCTGTCTCGACACCCTCTTGTCCATCAAAAGCTTGTTCAACAATAAACCCCTTTTCTTTTAAGGGCCCAACAAGGTTTTTATGTACCAATTTAGAGTCATCAATTAGGAGAATTCTTTTTCTATGATCATTAAGCCGGGTGGCTTCTTCGATAATTAATTCTAGTGAACAGGGAGCTTGAATGAAAGATGAGAAGCCCTTTAGAGCATCTGACTTTATTAGATAATCGAAGGATAGAAAAATTACTTTTAGTTCTTTAAAAAAAATACCTTTTAATTTTTTTCCTATATCAAAAAAGATATTTTCATTTATGTCTGACTGTAAAACGAGAGTGGCATCTGGATTTTCAGCCACTGCTCTTGGTATGTTTTCAATTTCGAGGAATTTAATTCGCTTATCTGTTTCATCGCTCGTTGATTTGAGGTATTTATTGAAATCTTTATTTTCTATACAGAAAATCAATTTGGAATTGAGTGGATTGGTAGTATTCATTCTTCCTTCTCACTCTGCAAATCTTTCTTGATAACTGATAGTTTAATATCCAGTTCATTAAGCAAAGAGTCCAAGTCTACTGGTTTTTCATAAAAGTTAGAAACATCTAAATCCTCTAAGCGCGTCAGTATATTGTCTTTGTTAACGTGTCCTCCAGATATGACAAAAACGGGTGTACTCTTGTAAGATGAACTCTTTCTTAAATTTTCAATAAGTTCGTATCCATCCATTAAAGGCATCTGAATATCAACAAAAAATGCACTAAAATTTGTTTTGTCAGCGGCTTTAAGAGCTTCAAAACCATCCCCGGCTTCTTCTGTGTTGTAGCCTTGAATTTGCAAAAATTCACATATCCTTTTCCTCTGCATTTTAGAGTCATCGACAACTAAAATTTTTCGCAAAGACCTTTTGTGCTCATTAGTATCTATTTCCTTAAATTCTTGAGTAAGACTATTCTTTTCTTTTTCAGGACTATATTGAGTTAGTTCTAAAACGTTCAGGATCAAAACCAGTTTACTATTTGATAGAATAGTACAGCCGATCACAAAAGGAGCCGTTTCAATCAAGTTACCAAGTTGCTTTAATAATACATTTTGTTGTCCTTGTACTTCATCCACGATAACGCCAATTTTATTTTCACCATCATTAAGAATAAGAAGAAATTTATTTTCTTCATATTTTGGGTTCTTAGGATAGCCAAGAAAATCGGATAAAAGGCGCGTTGGAACTAATTCGCCCCTAAAATTAAAAACTAATGTATCATTAATATTTTGAATATCAGTTTTCAGGTTCACATTAATTATTTCTTCAACATTTAAAATTGGAAAAGCAAATTCATATTTATTTTCAGAAACAAGTAGAATACCAACTACGGCTAAAGTTAGTGGTAAACGTAATGTAATTTTAGTGCCATGATCCACTTTACTTTCGACCCTAATTGAGCCTTGCATTTGATTGATTGATGTTTTTACAACATCCATACCAACTCCTCTTCCAGACAGTTCTGTAACTTGCTCAGCTGATGAAAATCCTGGTTCAAAAATTAGATCAAATATTTCCTTTTCGCTTAACTCAGAGGCTTGTTCTTTACTGAGTAGGTTTTTTTCCACTGCTTTTGCGGCTATTATATTGCTATCTATACCCTTCCCATCATCTTCAATTTC
Organism: Paracoccaceae bacterium; assembly: GCA_902554705.1. GTDB lineage: Bacteria > Pseudomonadota > Alphaproteobacteria > Rhodobacterales > Rhodobacteraceae > Salinivivens. The sequence continues at coordinate 1,711 of CACDPP010000025.1, read as the reverse complement.
AATAATTGCATTCGAACCTAGGTAATAGGCGCTTAAATTTATTTGCCCAATTTCGTTTTTATTAATTGCTACTCTTTGTTGGTCTGTTTCAATTCCATGATCAATTGAATTTCTTATCAAATGCAGGAGTGGGTCAGCCAACTGATTGATTAAAATTTTATCTAGCTCTGTTTCGCCACCCTGAATTTTCAATTCAACTTTTTTCCCAATTTGCCTTGCAATATCTCTAACTTGCGCTGGAAATCTATTGAAAAGATTAGAAATGGGCAGCATCCTGAAATTCATTGCACCGCTTTGTAGCCGCGAACTTAAAACTTCTAAATCCTCAATGTTTTTTTGCAAATTGGCATTATGGATGGCAATTTTTTCTAAACCCATATTAATGTCTGTTTGATATTTTGGTATGAAAGACAGATTAATATTTTTATTATCGATTTCAGAAAGCTCTGTTGTAAACTCTTTGCTTAATGCCCCAATATCTTGATTAACTTGCTCGATGGCGTCAGAAAGAAGCTTTTGATCATTATCAAGCCTGATCCTACTTATGTAAACCTCTGAAGATGTGTTAAGTACTGTGTCGAGTTTATCAGCTGAAACTTTTATAGATTCTTCCCTTACAATATTAACCGTTGCGTTATTTTTATTATCAGAAGGCTTTGTATCACTAGATTTTGTTGCCGTTTCTTCGGGCGTGGATTTTTCGATATCCTGTATATTGTGTTTATTTATTTCTAAAGTGTCATCATTCGATGTGAGGGCTAATATTAGATCATTTATCTTTGTTTTAACCGGCCCCCTATGTGCGACTTCGTCTGTGATAATTCCAATTCTTTTAATGCACTCTAACGAAATATCGATTAATCGAGCATCAAGTATAAATTTATCGGAACGAACATTATCCAAGACGGTTTCCAACTCATGGGAAAGTCTTTCAATTTTTTTTATTTCGATTAGTCTAGATCCTCCCTTCACTGTATGAACTGCTCGGAAAAGTTCGTTTATCAATTCTTTTGAAGTAGGATTATTTTCTAATTCGATCAACAGGTTTTCGCTCGCCTGAAGGCTTTCCCAAGCCTCTTCGCAAAAGTCACTTATTAACCCAACCTTATCATTTGGAATATCTAAAACTTCATCTTGCTCTTCTTCCAGTTCTTCTAATTTTTTTGATGTCGATTTAGCTATTACTTGGGGAGAGGGCTCTGGTTTTTTTGCTTCAACGGTTTTTTCCTGGATTGCTTTGCTATTAGATAACCTGGCCTCTCTTTTCTCGGCGGTTTCTTTTAATATTTCTGAAATTGGATCTTTTAGGTAAATAGCGCATTCAGACACTATATCCGTAATGTCTAAACTGGTAGACTTACTTTTCATTAGTTCCTTAATCACTTGGGCTAATTTTTCAATTAAAAGACCTAAAAGGTATGACATGGAATAATTTGAATATGTTTGAAAATATCTTGCACTGTCTGCAATCAACTCAGCCAACATACCTAAATGAGAAGTTTTTTGGCTCCCCATTATTTGACCAAAACCTGTTATAAAGTGGCAATCAGTATAAGTTAGGTCAAATATTTCCTGTAGGTCGTGATTTCCGGCTTCTATTTTTTCTATATAGGATCTTAGGGTTGATATCTTATTATCTATAGCCGAAAGTATATGGCTTTCCTCAGCTAAACCGGGAAGCTTTTCATTTTTGTCATCTATATCCCAAGTT
>CACDPP010000024.1 GCA_902554705.1 Paracoccaceae bacterium | reverse complement strand
CGAACCTAATGTTAAAGAAGGAAAGGGCGGACTACGTGATTTGCAATCACTTTATTGGATAGCAAAATATGTTTATAAAACTCAAAGAATAAGTGATTTAGTTGAACTGAATGTATTCAGATCTGACGAGCATGAGCAATTTGACAAGGCTGAAGAATTTTTGTGGGCAGTACGATGTCAAATGCACCACCTATCTGATAGAGCAATTGAACAATTGAGCTTTGACCTTCAAGTCGAAGTAGCAACAGCAATGGGATACAAAGACTCACATGCTCGTCGTGCTGTTGAGATTTTCATGCAAGATTATTTTCGCCATGCGACACGTGTTGGAGATTTAACGAGGATTTTTCTGACTTTTCTAGAAGCAGTTCACGCAAAAGATGAACCTCTGCTCGAAAGAATATTTAAAAGAAGACCCAAGACTGGCGATGAGTATGCCGTTATACACAATAGATTAGCAATAAAATCAGAAGAAAAATTTTTGTCTAATCCTATAAATTTACTAAAATTATTTTCAGAGGCACTTCGGACTGGTTTGTTAATTCACCCTAATGCAATGAGATTAGTTTCTGCGAACTTATCTTTGGTAGATAAAGAGTTTAGGGGATCATCAGAAGCCCAGAATATTTTTTTAGAATTATTGTTAAAACACGGTAATCCAGAAAGAGCTCTGCGCCGAATGAATGAATTAGGTTTTCTAGCAAAATTTATTCCAGAATTTGAGCCAATCGTAGCCATGATGCAGTTTAATATGTACCATAGCTACACTGTTGATGAGCACACAATCCAATGCCTGAAAACATTAGCACAAATTGAGAAAGGCGAATTGGTCGAAGAATTACCAATTGCAAGCTCAATTTTGAAAGATGGCGTGAACCGTAAGGTAATTTATGTAGCATTGTTACTTCATGATATTGGTAAAGGGCGTTCCGATGATCATTCAATATTAGGAGCTAAAATTGCAAGGCAAGTTTCACCTCGTTTAGGCCTTAAAAAACAGGAAACAGAAACCGTTGAATGGCTTGTAAGATATCATTTGCTAATGTCAGATGTGGCCCAGAAGAGAGATATATCTGAACCCCGCACGGTCCGTGATTTCGCAAAAGCTGTTCAGAGTGTTAAAAGATTAGATCTTTTAACTGTTCTAACAGTATGCGACGTACGCAGTGTAGGGCCTGACACCTGGAATAATTGGAAAGCAACCCTTATCCGACAGTTGTATTCTGAAACACGGTTAACGCTAGAACAGGGTGGCGAGGCGCTAAACAGCGAAAACCGTATGGCTGAGGCCAAAAAATCACTAAGGGAAAAATTATTCGATTGGGATCCTAAAGACATTAAATTAGAAATGGGGCGACATTATCCACCATATTGGCAAGGATTCCAGCTCGGTGCACAATTTGTTTTTGCCAAATTACTCAAAAACCTTGGGTCAGATGAAATTAAAATAGACCTAACACCCGATACAGACAGAGATGCTACGAGAATTTGCTTTGCTCTTTCAGACCATCCTGGAATTTTTTCTCGTCTGTCTGGTGCGCTTGCATTGGTTGGCGCAAATGTAGTTGATGCCAGATCATACACATCAAAGGACGGATTTGCGACAGCTGCGTTCTGGATACAAGACTTAGATGGTGCACCATACGATCAAACTCGGTTTTCAAGGCTCAGAGGCATGATTGAAAAAACTTTAAGTGGTGAAATTATCACTCGCGATGCCATAAAGGAACGAGATAAATTTAAAAAACGGGAAATGGCCTTTAAAGTCCCAACTTCTATAACTTTCGACAACGAAGGCTCCGAAATATACACAATTATAGAGGTAGATACTAGAGATAGACCTGGATTGCTCTTTGATTTAACAAGAACACTGGCCAATATGAACGTGTATATTGCATCTGCCGTTATAGCAACCTATGGCGAGCAGGTAGTTGACAGTTTTTACGTTAAAGACATGTTTGGTTTAAAATTTTATAGTGACAGTAAACAAAAAAAGCTTGAGCAGAACTTGCGACAGGCAATTACTCTTGGAGTGGAACGAGCGCAATCTTGAAACCAATTCGCTTTATATCTGGCTTTTTGACAGTTGGCTTTTGGACTTTGGTAAGTCGTATCTTGGGTATGTTTCGGGAAATACTATTATTTTCTTTGATAGGGGCTGGTCCAATTTTAGATGCTTTTTTTGCGGCATTCAGATTACCAAATATGTTCAGAAGATTTTTTGCTGAAGGTGCTTTTAATTCAGCCTTTGTACCTTTGATTTCAAAAAAGTATGAAAAAAAAGACAATGCTACCGCTTTTGCAAATGAAGCTATGGGAAGTTTAGCTTTTATTTTATTAATTCTTACAACCCTTGCAATTATTTTTATGCCTGCACTAATTTGGGCGATCGCCAACGGATTTGTAGGCGATGAACGCTTTGAAATCACTGTTGCCTTTGGCCGAGTGATGTTTCCTTATATTTTTCTGATCTCCCTAGCAGCACTTCTATCTGGAGTACTTAATGCGTTAGGTTACTTCGCCGCCGCTGCCGCTGCTCCAGTTCTCCTTAACATAATAATCATTTTAGGGTTGTGTATTTCATACTTCTTTGAATGGCCAATAATGACAGTTCTGATCTATTCAGTACCATTTGCGGGGATCATGCAATTGATACTATTATGGACGGCTGCAAAAAAAGTAGGCATAATCATTCGCCCGAGTAGACCAAAATTATCAAAAGATATTAGGACTTTAGTTCGTCTGGCAATCCCAAGCGCTCTTGCGAATGGTGTTTTACAAATTAATTTGCTTGTTGGACAATTTGTTTCAAGCCAAGAGACAGGAGCAATTAGCTGGCTGTACGGTGCAGATCGATTGTATCAGTTACCTTTAGGTGTAGTAGGAATTGCAATTGGTATAGTATTGCTTCCAGAATTATCACGGCGTATAGCCAGTAATGACGAGAGCGGAGCTCACTCTGCTTTCAATAATGCTTTTACAACGAGTATGGCGCTAACCATACCAGCCACCGTGGCTTTATTTATTATTCCGCTACCTTTGATATCAGCTCTTTTTCAGCATGGTCAAACAACCTCTACCGATGCTGTGGCTATGGCGCTCGCCACATCAATTTATGCTCTTGGGCTACCAGCATTTGTGTTACAAAAAGTCTATCAACCGATTTACTTTGCTCGAGGAGATACTAAAACGCCTTTTCGATTTGCTGTTCTATCGATGATAGTAAATTCATTAATTGCATTTGGCTTAATGCCGTTTTACGGATGGATTGCTGCACCAATTGCAACCACTGTTTCTGCCTGGGCTATGATAATCTTACTTTTTGCGGGAACCAAAAAATTTGGAGCTAGCGGCAAACTATCTAAAATTTCAAGATCAAAATTTGTGCTAATTATTATTTCATCTTTTGCTATGGGTTTATTTTTATGGATTGCAGATTACCTACTTAAAAAAGAAGTGATCTCTCTTATTGAAAGAATTTCCTTTGCTAGTTTTTTGGTTTTAGTGGGAGCAGCCATTTACACATTTGTTGCAAATTTCTTAGGCGCATTTAGCATCAAAGAGATCCAAGAAGTTATTAAGAAACGTTAACTTCTTAGAATGGAAAGTACTCCTTTTATCCCTCCAGGACTTATGAAAAATGAAATTATAAAACCTACAACAAAGCCTGCAAAATCAGCGATCCAAAGTTGCCCAATTCCAAATACAAAGCTGAAGAGCAACTGAACACTCATTAATACCACAATCAATGAAAACGCTTGCGATTGATTTCTATTTTTAGCCAATCGCAATGTGATCCAATAAACAAATGTATACGCCCCAACAAAGCCATAAACTCCTGGATAAGACCCAACCAATATTTGGCCATTAGTTGCCGATATGGAGTAAAAAAAGGCCGCAAGTATTGTACTTAGCAACCAAATCAAAATTACGGATAAAGCCGAAAAAATTTCTCCAACCATTTTTCCCAAGGCCAACAATAAAACTGCAGCGAAAACAACTGAAAGGCTTGATAAGTTAACAAATGGATAAACTATAAATCTAGAGACATAATCAATTGAAAAATTACTTGTCTCAAACATCCAATTTGCAAGATCAGGAGGCACACCATAGTTTTGTATGAGAAATAACCTTTCGGCAGCCACCCCAGACTTTCCAACTAGGCCAGCAAAACCAAAGAAAAGGAAGATTTCGACTAAAACTATGCCGGAAAGAATGGCTAGAATAGCGGTTGGTATTGGATTTACCACTGAGTGTTTATTATAATCTGACAAGTTAACTTCCTTAGCTTGACCAAAATTAGTGACACAGGTAAGCGATTTGAGACGGAAAATCCAGATGGAGAGTAGTAATGAGTAACGCTGTACAATCTGAACCAATAGGTAAATTCAACAAGCGAGTTTTTTCTGGAGTGCAACCATCTGGTGGATTGACCCTAGGTAACTACTTAGGTGCAATCAAACGATTTGTTCAGATGCAGGATGACGATTACGAAACAATTTATTGTGTAGTTGACCTCCACGCAATTACCGTTTGGCAAAATCCAAAAATGCTTAGGCAAAATACAAGAGAGTTAGCGGCTTCCTTTATTGCATCAGGGCTGGATCCAAATAAATCTATCTTATTTAATCAATCAGCAGTACCCGAACATGCTCAGTTAGGCTGGATCTTTAATTGTGTGGCTCGCATGGGCTGGATGCAAAGAATGACACAGTTTAAAGATAAAGCAGGAAAAAATGCTCAGAATGCATCTCTAGGCCTATTTGGTTATCCTGCGCTAATGGCAGCTGATATTTTAGCCTATCATGCGACCCATGTTCCAGTTGGCGATGATCAGAAGCAGCACCTGGAACTTACCAGAGATATAGCCGTAAAATTCAATCACGATTATGAAATTGATTTTTTTCCAGTGACTGAGCCTGTTATTGGAGGACCAGCAGCCCGAGTAATGAGCCTGCGTGACGGAACAAAAAAAATGTCTAAATCTGACCCTTCAGATTTAAGTCGGATAAACATGACAGATAATTCAGATATGATTGCAAATAAAATTAGAAAAGCAAAAACAGATCAATATGGCCTTCCGTCCGAACCAAAAGGTCTGGAAGGGAGAGCTGAAGCACAAAATTTAGTATCAATATACGCAGCACTTGGAGATCAAAGTGTGGAAAGCGTTTTAAGCGAAATTGGCGGCAAACAATTTTCAGACTTTAAACCTATGTTGGTAGAAAGAGCTACCGAAGTACTATCACCAATTTCCAGTGAAATGGGTCGCATAATGCAGGATATACCTCAGTTAGACAAAGTATTGAATGATGGCGCATTGAAAGCTAAATCCATAGCCGAACCAATTTTGCTAAAAACGTTTGATATCATAGGTTTGACTTAGATAAATCGGTATTCTTATTCTCAGCACTGAAATTTAAAATAATGTACTGCAGCTGCTAGCTGTTTAATTAGAAAAAAGTTCAAAGTCGCCTCCAAAATCAATTGGAATTATAACCTTAAACTTTTAGTAAAAAGCAACTTGAAACAGCCGCCAGATAATTTCGCTAATTCTCAATTTAATAAATAAGAATAAATGGTTTAGAATGATTCTAAACTCTTGACTTTTTTTGACTTAATTTACATATTGACAACGTTATTTAAGGATCAATCGATGTTCATACAAACAGAATCCACTCCAAATCCAGCTACTTTAAAATTTTTACCCGGACAAACAGTCTTAGAAGAAGGAACCGCTGATTTTCCTACTGCTGATGACGCAAACATTTCTCCACTTGCACAAAGACTTTTCAGCGTAACCGGCGTAACTGGTGTTTTTCTGGGTCGCGATTTTGTTACTGTAACAAAGGAAGACGATGTAGAGTGGGACCATGCGAAACCAGCTCTACTTGGCGCTATAATGGAGCATTTTCAATCGGGTCAGAAAGCAATAAGTGGAGAAGCGACACCTGATCATTCTACAGAAGTATCCGAGGAAGACGCACCAATTGTCGGCCAAATTAAAGAATTACTCGACAGCCGAGTCAGGCCAGCAGTTGCTCAAGATGGAGGAGACATAACTTTTTACGGTTTCGACAGAGGAGTAGTTTATCTTCAAATGAAAGGTGCGTGTGCAGGTTGTCCCTCCTCAACAATGACTCTGAAAATGGGAATCGAAAATCTTTTAAGGCATTATATTCCAGAGGTGACCGAGGTTCGCCCCGTTGATCTTTGATGAAAATGTAATTGTTTTTGACACCTCCGACCAATATATCGCCGCAGCGCTATATCGTGGAAAAGAAAATATCCGAACAAAAATAGAATTCATGGCTAGAGGACAAGCAGAGACGCTTATGTCTTCTCTTAATGAGCTTTTAGCAGTTTCCTCTTTAAATTGGTCAGATTTGAGTAAGATCGGTGTCTGTACAGGTCCAGGTAATTTTACAGGTATCCGAATTTCCGTGTCAGCCGCCCGAGGTTTAGCTTTAGGCCTAGAAATACCGGCAATAGGAGTTAATAGTTTTGAAGCCACTTTGTATGGGCGAGGTGATGAAAATCTAGCTTTGCTGCCAGCCAACAAAGGTTTTTATTATGTTGGTTCAAATCCAAAAAACGCAAAATTTATATCAGATGATAAAATAGATCCAGAAAACTTTAAGTACATTCATAAACCCTCACCCGAAGTTCATCTGAAAAATATAGCTTTATTGACGCAAGAAAAAGAAATTAGTCGCCCTGTTCCATGCTATATTAAACCTGCAGATGCTGCACCTAACTTAAGTAAAGCACCCAATTTTTTAAAATGACACCTTTTGAGATGGCAAAACTACATTTACTTTCAGGCCCCAACACCCGGCCATGGAGTGAAATTGAATACAAGAACCTTCTCGATAGAAATACAAGCAGATTTTTTCATACTGAGAATGGATTTCTTATTGGTCGTGTTATTGACCAAGATGCAGAGATTTTAAATGTGATTATTCATCCAGATTATCGTCGACTTGGCAAGGCAAGCAAACTAATTGGTATGTTTGAAAAAGAAGCAAAAGATGCAGGATCTTCAAGGTGTTTTCTTGAAGTTGCCGAATCGAATAGCTCAGCTAAAAAACTTTATAACGCTCTAGGCTATTTGAAGGTTGGGCAAAGAAACAATTACTACAAATTTGTTGATGGTCGTAAAGACGATGCAGCAATCTTGTCCAAAGAAATATGAGCCCGCTTCAAATTATTCTAAAATTAGATTAATTTGAGAAAAAAGCTGTTGACCAGCATTTGCTGAAGCGTCTTAATGAGATAATAATATTTTAAAATCCAAACGCGCTAGAACGTGTAGGGATAAATTAACAACTGGGAGTTTTATATGAATATCGTTACGAAATTGTTGTCAGCCGGAGTTGGCTTGACCATGAGTGCAGGTATAGCTTTAGCCGAACCCGCCATTATTTTTGATCTTGGGGGAAAATTTGATAAGTCCTTCAACGAGTCTGCATTTACCGGAGCCCAGCGCTGGGCAGATGAAACAGGAGGATCCTTCAGAGAAATTGAACTTCAAAATGAAGCACAGCGTGAACAAGCTTTGCGTAGATTTGCAGAGGCTGGAGCTAACCCAATTGTAATGGCTGGCTTTGCATTTGCTGATTCACTTGGGAAGGTTGCACCAGATTATCCAGATACAAAGTTTGCTGTTATCGACGTAAACTGGCTAAGTTTACCAAACGTGAGAGGCATTGGCTTCAATGAGCACGAAGGGTCATATTTGGTTGGAATGCTCGCAGCACAAGCATCAAAGACAGGAACCGTTGGTTTTGTAGGTGGTATGGATATACCTCTAATCAGGCGTTTTGGATGCGGTTATGCACAAGGCGTAATGGCAGTAAATCCTAATGCTACCGTTATAGCTAATATGACTGGAACGACACCTGCTGCATGGAACGATCCCGTAAAAGGATCTGAGCTTACAAAAGCCCAAATTAGCCAAGGTGCAGATGTGGTTTATGCTGCCGCAGGCGGTACAGGTGTAGGTGTTTTACAAACAGCTGCCGATGAGGGCATTTTATCTATAGGTGTTGATGCAAACCAGAACTATCTACACCCAGGGAAAGTGTTAACCTCAATGCTGAAGCGAGTTGATAATGCTGTTTATGAAGCGTTTTCTGCTGGAGAAAATTTAGAAACTGGAAATTTTCAAATGGGTATAGCAAACGGCGGAGTAGGTTATGCATTAGACGAGCATAATGCTTCTTTAGTATCTGACGCTATGAAATCTGCCGTTGATGCAGCATCAGCTTCAATAGCAAATGGATCAATGAAAGTTCATAACTACACCGACGATGAGTCTTGCCCAGCAATTTCATTCTAATAGGTGTAAAAATACTAGTAAAAACCGCGCCATCTCAGGTGCGGTTTTTATATTAAATTGAGAAATAAATGACTAAAAACCCAGCGATCGAATTAAGACAAATATCTAAATCCTTTGGTCCTGTTCAAGCAAACAAAGATATTACTATCCGCGTGATGCCTGGAACAATTCATGGAATTATTGGAGAAAATGGTGCTGGGAAGTCAACCTTAATGTCGATTTTATATGGATTTTACAAGGCTGATGCAGGGGAAATTTTTGTTGATGGTAAAAAAATTTCCATACCGGATAGCCAAGCGGCAATAGCTGCAGGAATCGGAATGGTTTTCCAACATTTTAAGCTAGTTGAGAACTTTTCAGTTCTTGAAAATATTGTTCTCGGTGCAGAAAGTGGAGCTCTTTTATCCCCTTCTCTTAGCAAAGCCAGAGCCGAACTTGCTGCGTTAGCAGCAGAATATGAGCTAAATGTAGATCCTGATGCCATAATTGAGGATATTGGGGTTGGAATGCAGCAACGAGTAGAAATTCTTAAAGCTCTTTACCGACAGGCAAATATTTTAATTTTGGATGAACCTACGGGCGTTTTAACGCCAGCTGAGGCGGATCAGCTTTTCAGGATACTCAAGCGACTACGCGAAGAAGGTAAGACCATTATTTTAATCACTCATAAGCTCCGAGAAATTATGGACATTACAGATACAGTGAGCGTAATGCGCCAGGGCGAAATGACAGCTACCTTGAGAACTGGCGATACTACACCTGAGGATTTGGCAGAACTTATGGTTGGAAGAAAAGTTCTTCTTCGCGTTGATAAAAGGCCTGCAAAGCCCACAAAGCCAGTTCTTGAAATACAGAACCTAAATATGGTCGATGATTTTGACGTGCAAAGGTTAAAAAATATTAACCTGACTGTTAAAGCAGGAGAAATACTTGGTATTGCTGGAGTTGCGGGTAATGGTCAGTCAGAACTTTTACAAGTTTTGGGGGGCTATAGCCCCGCTACAGGTATTATTAAATTAAATGGATCAGAAATAGACTTATCAACCAGTGTATCTGGCGACGGTCAGGCAAGACGGGCACTAGGAATGGCACATGTACCCGAGGATAGACAGCGCGAAGGTCTAATAATGGATTTCATGGCATGGGAAAATGCAGTTTTTGGTTATCATCGTGAAAAATCCAACCAGGCAAATCGATTTTTTATGGATAATAATGCAATTCGAAAAGAGACCGAAGATAAAATGAAGCGGTTCGATGTTCGTCCTCCTAACCCAAGACTAACTGCGAAAAATTTTTCAGGTGGGAACCAACAAAAAATAGTTTTGGCCCGTGAAATTGAGCGTAATCCAGACTTACTGCTTGTAGGGCAACCAACACGGGGAGTTGATATTGGTGCTATTGAATTTATACATCAACAAATTGTTGCACTACGCGACCAAGGAAAAGCTATTTTGCTTATATCCGTGGAATTGGATGAAATATTGTCACTATCAGACAGAGTCCTTGTCATGTTCGACGGAGAGATTATGGGAGAGAGAAACCCAGCAAATACAAATGAAAAAGAACTAGGGCTTTTGATGGCTGGTGTTTCTGAGAAAGCGGCTCAATGATATATTTTTATCCTGAAAATGACTGTAGTGGAGCATGCAAATGGATATAATGCCAAGATGGGTAGATATAATAATCGTGCCCTTATTGTCTTTGTTTTTAGCAGCTTTTTTATCTGCATTACTCATTATAGCAATTGGTGAAAGCCCAATAGCAGCCCTAAATCTTATGATTGAAGGTACATTACTTCGATCTGCAGGCTGGGGCTATATGCTTTATTATACTACAAATTTTATTTTTACTGGCCTTGCTGTTTCGGTGGCTTTTCATGCTGCACTTTTTAATATTGGAGGCGAAGGTCAGGCTATGATCGGAGGCTTGGGAGTAGCCCTTGTGTGCTTGCTTATTCCATGGCCACACTGGACATTAGCCATAGTTGGTGCTTCGATCGGAGCTGCTCTTTTTGGTATGATTTGGGCAGGTTTGCCTGCTTATCTGCAGGCAAAAAGAGGCAGCCACATCGTAATTACGACTATTATGTTTAATTTCATCGCGGCAGGGGTGCTAAATTTCTTCTTGGTAGATGTTTTAAAACCAAAAGGAAGCATGGATCCTGCATCCGCCAACTTTCCATCGACTACTCATCTCCCCACCTTCCAAGATCTAGCGAGCTTATTTGGGTTTGAAAAAGCTTTCAGATCTGCTCCTGCAAATGTGAGTTTTTTTATTGCACTTTTGGCATGCGTTGCCGTTTGGTATCTGATTTGGCGTTCTCCACTAGGATATGAAATTAGAGCTTTGGGGAAATCTGGACCAGCGGCGCGCTATGCAGGTGTCAGACCAGTCAAAATAATAATGATAGCGATGATGATCTCAGGTGCATTATGTGGAATGATGGCGATTAATACAACGCAAGGTGAAAGTGAGCGCCTTATTTTGAATTTTACCGAAGGTGCGGGTTTTATTGGTATTGCAGTTGCTCTAATGGGCCGGAGCCATCCTTTAGGGGTTCTACTGGCTGCTTTATTATTTGGCTTTCTGTACCAAGGCGGTGCCGAATTAGCCCTTTGGACCAAAATACCCCGTGAACTAATAGTAGTGATTCAAGCTTTGGTGATACTATTTACGGGAGCCCTAAGTTTGATGGTTAGAGCTCCACTTGAAAGGTTTTTTATGTCTATTCAGAAGGCAAAAGAATGATTGACTTTTTAACCCTACTTCAGGTTTTAGATAGTTCATTGCGCCTCGCAACGCCTTTGTTATTGGTGTGCTTGGCGGGCTTATTTTCTGAACGCGCAGGTATTTTTGACATTGGGCTCGAAGGAAAACTTTTAGCTGCAGCGTTTGTGTCTGCAGCATTTGCAGCAATAACGGGATCTGTGTGGCTAGGTCTTTTAGCCGGCATATTAGCATCAATTATGTTATCATTACTTCACGGATTAGCATCAATTACACTTCGAGGCGATCAAATCATATCAGGTGTGGCCATAAATTTTCTAGCAGCAGGCCTGACCGTCGTAGTAGCGCAAGATTTGTTTGGACAGGGAGGTCGAACACCACCTTTAAAGTCGGGCGGCAGGTTCGAACCAATAAATTTTCCAGGGGCTACTTCGTCAAAAGAAATTAATGATGCGGGTCCATTAATGCAGCTTTACTCAGAACTCTTTTCCGGACACTCTCTTCTTGTTTATGTTGCACTGCTTACAGTGCCTTTATCATGGTTTATACTTTACAAAACGAGATATGGACTTCGCTTACGAGCTGTTGGCGAAAATCCTGCTGCAGTTGATACAGCGGGAATATCAGTTGTAGGATTGCGATATAGTGCAGTTATTATAGGGGGCGTTTTGTGCGGAATTGCCGGTGCATATATTGCAACTTCCCTTCAGGCTAACTTTACAAAAGATATGTCTGCGGGACGTGGTTTTATTGCATTAGCAGCCTTGATTTTTGCCAAGTGGCGTCCTTGGTATGCACTTAGCGCATGTTTATTATTTGGTTTTTTCTTCGCAGTAGATACTCGATTTCAAAACATACTATTACCAGCTTGGTCACTTAGTGGGTTTCTCATACTCATAGCATTAGGATTAATAAGCTATGTTTGGAAGAAGGATTACTTAGACAAAGTGGTTCTTGGAGGTTTAGCCCTTGGAATTTCAACCATTGCAATCATGATAGTTTTCTCAGTTTGGAATATAGGAGCTAACAGCCAAATTAAAATCCCAGTCGTCTTCATACAATCACTTCCTTATGTCCTAACAGTAGTAGTTTTGGCAGGTTTTGTCGGTAAAGCTATCCCTCCTCGGGCGGGTGGACAACCATATGTGAAAGAACGTTAGTTATTCAAGTTTGTAATAACTACCTAGCGCGGAGCCATTCTTATTGCTCCATCTAAACGTATTACCTCTCCGTTAAGCATATCATTCTCAATAATCTGAACCACTAACTTAGAAAACTCTGTTGGTTTTCCTAATCGTGACGGAAATGGAACCTGTTTCCCCAAAGATTCTTGAACTTCTTCAGGCAAACTTTCTAAAAGTGGTGTCAAAAATAATCCCGGTGCGATCGAGCAGACACGAATGCCCTTATCCGAAAGGTCTCTTGCCATAGGAAGTGTCATTCCTACAATGCCGCCTTTGGAAGCTGCGTAAGCAACCTGACCTATCTGCCCATCATAAGCCGCAACCGATGCTGTATTTACTATCACACCCCTAAACCCATCCTCCGAATACTCCCTATTTTTAACCATTTCAGCCGCACATACAGAAGCTACATTAAATGAACCAATTAAATTAATACTAATCACTTCAGCAAATAACTCGTTTGGATGGGCTTCTCCTCTTGAAACAGTTTTTGCTGCTGGACCTATACCAGCACAATTTACAACAATCTGAATTCCCTCATTTTGCTTCGAAAAAGATAAAACTGCTTGTTTTACAGAATTAATATCCGATACATCGACTTTGTAAAAATCAGAGTTTATTTCTTTCGAAATCGCTAAACCTTTATCAGCGTCTAAGTCAAAAATAGCTACCTTTGCACCCATGGATGACAGCATACGCGAAGTTGCTTCACCCAACCCGGAGGCGCCACCGGTAACTACAGCTGATACTTTTCCATTTATTTCCATTGATTATCTCACCATATTTTTCTTATTTACTATACAAATCATTTCTTTTGGCTAAATTTTAGACGCGCTAAGTGATTTATATATATTTGCGCCAGGATACAGAAATGACACAACACAAACAACTTCCCAGAGAAGAGTTTCCCACCTTTATTGAGATGCCAACAAGATGGATGGACAACGATGCCTACGGCCATATGAACAATATTGTCCATTATGCACTAATAGACACAGCTGTTACTGACTGGCAGAGAAACCATGGCTTCTTTAATCAAGAACATAAATATTTAGAATTTATGGTAGTCGAAAGTGGGTGTCGGTACTTTTCCGAAGCTGCGTATCCAGATAAAATAGCAGTGGGCTTAAGAATAAAAAAAATTGGTAATACATCATGGATATATCAGGTAGGGCTTTATAGAGAAGAGGATAAATTGTGTTTTGCCCTCGGTTTTTTTGCCCAAGTTCTCGTAGATTGTAAAAATAGAAGGCCTACACCTATCCCTGAGAAAATGCGTGATGCATTAAAATTAATCGAAATTTAATCTAAAGTCATTAACCCGAGAGCATAGTTGCAAATTAGTAACTTTAGAAGCTAATAACTTTTCCAGTTTCAGCAGAAACCTGCGCTGCATGACCCATTCTAACTGCCCAGATACCATCGTCCAGTGTAACCTCTGGCGACATTTGTCCGTCCACCACAAGCATGAATTTTTGATGCTGATAAAACGTGGAACCATTATGATCTCCAGCTTCTAATATCTTTTTATCCACAGGCACCTCTAGCTCTTCTAAACCAGACTTATCTCTTGGGCTGATAACTATTTTTGATATTGGAGGAGCCCCAAGATTTTTTGGCCAAAACCTGTCAGGTCCCGGAATAAAAGCCTCAATTTTGCCAACCTCACCGGTGACTGATATCTCTTCTTGATACTTAGCTCCTTCAGCAAACATGCAAAGTTCGAGCATTGCCTTCATATTATTTTCAAACTCAACAATAACATATCCGTGATCCCAAATATCGGGCACCAAACCCGAGTAATTTTCTTTGAGGTGGTTAACGGCCTGCCCTCCACTTGCCATTATCTTAGTTGGGTTAGACTTTGTTATTAATCTCATCAAATCGAAAAAATGACAGCATTTTTCAACAAATGTTCCGCCACTGTTTTTATTAAATCTGTTCCAATTATCAACTTTAGGAAGAAATGGAAATCTATGTTCACGGATAGAAAGCATTTTGATAGCACCAGTTACATTTTTTTGCTGCCTAATGAGTTCTGCTATAGGTGGCATATATCGATATTCCATGGCTACCCAAACCGGTGCTGTATATTTAACTAAAAAATTTTCTACTCTATGCAAATGATTGATGTTGGTGAATAAAGGCTTTTCCACTAAAATTGGCTTATGAGGTACACGAGCCAATTGTTCCAATTGGTCCATGTGAAGATGATTTGGCGAAACTATCAACCAGCAATCAATGTTTTCGTCACTTAAAATTTTATCAAGAGAGTCATAAAACCTTGCCTCAGGTGCAAGTACTTGTGCCATTTTCTGCATATTTGGATTAGGTTCATAAACAGCATAAGTTACAGCATCATTTATTAAATTTATATTGCGAAGATGCTCCTGCCCCATCATTCCACAACCTATAATTCCGTATCTTTTTTTCATAATGCTCCTAACTGATACGCGTCGTATAGCGCGCAATATTTGTATCGATCCAACTTCGTGAAAACTCTACAGGAGTTCCAACCTGATCGTATGCTAAACGCTCTATACAAACTGTTTCCTGACAATTCATTATTTTAAATTCCTTAGGAGACCAAACAGGCACTGGAAGTAAGGTGGCACTATCTTTGGCTGAAGTAATACGCAAATTTAGGATATCTTTATAAAAAAGATAAATAGACTGTGAAATATTATCAAATTTATGCCCATCAGTTTTTATGGAGTCCAAGTGGATTTCTTCTAACACGCAGGGTAGATTGTCCAAGAAACGCAACCGTCTAATCCTCAGGCACTTATCCGATTCTCCAAAAAATGGTGAAGGTTTTGGCTTTTTAACCAAATTGATATCTATATTTTTTGCTGAAGGCAGACCTCCACCATCAATAAGTTCAACTCTAAAAAACGAGTAAATAGAGTTAAATTTCGTATTAAATTTTATATAATTACCAGAACCATGCCTCCGAAATAGAGCACCTTTTTGTTCAAGGTCCTTTAATGATTTTCGCAGTGTGCCAACGGAAATATTGAGAGATTTGGCTAAATGCCTTTCGGGCAGTAGACGTTCACCATCCGATAAACGACCTGCTATTATTTCTCGCATAAGCATTTCACTAATTTGGATGTAAACTGGTAAAGAGGTGGCTTCAGACATGCTTCCAAAATGTAAGTAATTTCAAAATTGATACACTATTGATTTACATATGTTGTAATGTTACGCAAGACTTAAGATGAGGGCAATTTATGACTGTCGTTCCAATAACATCTAGTGAATTAAAGGCTGCAGAGGTTTCTTGGTTCTCAGCTCTATGCTCCGACGATTATCAATTCTTGGGAGTTCCAGATGGAAGCCTCCGAAGTTCATGGGACCATTGTAGTAAAATAGTAAAAGAAGCAGAAAACTATGGATTTCGAAATATTCTATGCCCGTCTTCTTATCAAGTTGGGCAAGACACATTGAGCTTTGTGGCTGGCTGCGCGCCAATAACGGACAAAATTAATATGCTTGCCGCAGTAAGATGCGGTGAAATGCAGCCCATTATGCTTGCCCGAACTATCGCCACCTTAGATCATATGATGAAAGGCCGATTGACAATTAACATTATTAGTTCCGATTTTCCTGGAGAAAAAGCTGATAGTGGATATCGATATCAACGTTCACGAGAAGTTGTAGAGATTTTGAAGCAAGCGTGGACCCAGGATGAGATTAATTATAAAGGTGAGGTATACAAATTCTCTGGTCTTACAACTGACCCCTCAAAGCCGTTTCAAATTGGAGGGCCACTACTTTATTTTGGTGGTTATTCTCCACCAGCTCTTGATTTATGCGGACAACATTGTGATGTCTACCTCATGTGGCCTGAACCTAAGGAACAAATAATTGAACGCATGAAAAGTGTAAATGAGGTGGCTGAAAAATACAATAGAACCCTCGATTATGGTCTACGTGTTCATATGATTGTTAGAGATACCGAAATAGAGGCCAAAGAATATGCAGATTATATAGTATCAAAATTAGAAGATGACTTTGGAAAAAAAATAAGAGAGCGTGCTCAAGATAGTTCTTCATTGGGTGTGTCTCACCAAGCAAAAAATAGAAAAATTGCGGATGAATTCGGTTATGTTGAACCCCATCTTTGGACTGGGGTGGGAAGAGCAAGATCTGGATGTGGCGCTGCTATCGTTGGATCAACTGATCAAGTGATGAGTGAATTAGAACAATATCAGAAATTAGGAATTCGTTCTTTTATCCTATCTGGATACCCACACCTTGAAGAATGCAAGCATTTTGGCTCGAAGGTCTTGCCAAATATCGAAACTTGTTCTTTACCACATGAATACGGACGAATTCCCGACAACACACCTTTAACTCCACTTGGTCTAGGAGCGCGTCACTAATGGAAAGAATTAAAATAAGTTCAACGCTTGCAATGTCTCGCTTGGTTTACGGGATGTGGCGATTAGGTGATGATGAAGATACATCGCCCAATCATGTACGAAATAAAATCGCAAGTTGTTTGGATCAAGGAATAACTTCCTTTGATCAGGCCGATATTTATGGCGGCTATGAAGCTGAGGAAATTCTAGGAAATGCGCTTAGAAATTCCAATCTCCGTCAAAAAATGGAAATTGTTACCAAGTGCAATATCGTGGCTCCAGTGGGTAGATATGAAAGTGCGCGGGTTAAGTATTATGATACGTCAAGAGATCATATTTTAAATTCAGTAGAGAAATCTCTAAAGCTAATGGGTATCGACTACATTGACTTAGTTCTACTTCATAGACCTGATCCGTTGTTGGATCACTTCGAAACCGGTGCAGCACTTGATGAAATAATCGCTTCTGGAAAAGTAAGAAATGTAGGTGTTTCAAATTTCAAACCGTGGGACTGGAGTTTATTGCAAACTGGGATGAAAAATAAACTCGTCACCAATCAAATTGAATTGAGCGTCCTTGCTTACGAAGGCTTCACTAATGGAGATGTCGCATTTCACCAAAGTAATAATACTCCCATTATGGCATGGTCTCCTTTAGCGGGAGGAGACTTATTTTTGGAATCGAACGAAAAGATTTTAAATCATCTTGATAGTATAGGGAAAATATTTGGCGTCGAACCGGGGGCGGTAGCTATCGCCTGGTTGCTCGCGCACCCGGCTAATATCCTACCCGTTCTGGGAACAAACTCATTGGCCCGAATAGAGACAATTTCAAAAGCCTTAGAGGTTAAATTAGATAGGCAAACCTGGTTTGAAATTTACACAGCCGCGCTCGGGCGCGAAGTTGCGTAATAACACTGAAAGTAAATTTTCATGATTAATTCAGATGAGTTCAGATTTGCCTTAGGAAAATATGTGACAGGGATCACAATTGTTACTTGTAATAGTGATAATGGTCCTATCGGAATTACGGCCAATAGCTTTTCAAGCCTGTCTTTATCCCCACCGTTGGTTCTATGGGCACCTGCGAAGGCCTCTAAAAGGCATGATACTTTTTTAGAAGCCGAAAAATTTACAATTCATATTGCTAGCGAAAACCAAATTGAGCTCTGTAAAAGCTTCTCAAAGAGCGCATATGGGGAAAGTGAATTGATTTGGACTTACGATGATGAAGGTGATGCATTTATCGAAAATTGTTCTGCACGTTTTGAATGTATAAAATACAATCACTTCGACGGAGGTGACCATTCAATCATCGTAGGAGAAGTCAAGAAGTTTGAAGCTGCGGACCATAAACCGTTAGTTTATTTAGGAGGAGATTACCAAAAACTTTAATCTGTGAAGAAATTCAGAAATATGAAGACAAAAAAATTTAAACGGTTTTTGTTTTTATATTACCAAACTTTTTATATTTGACCTGCGTTGGATTTTAGAGTTTGGTAGCGCTACCAAAAGTGCAAATTTTAGCACTTAAATTTTAAAAATTAGGTCATCTAGTGACTTGGTTTTTGCTACAACTCAAATGTTTCAACTCTTGGGAGGAAAAGAATGAAACTCAATATCAAAATCTTAAGCGCAGCAGCGGCCATGTCATTCGGCATGAGTAGTATTGCATATGCAGATGTCTGCGACACACCGTCGAAACTGGGTGACATGGGAAGTTTTCCTGGCGAAGTCATAACTATGCAAGGATCAATGCTAGGCACTGACCAAGAAATGTTGGAAAATACCATTAGCTGCTTTGAAAAAGCAACTGGTGCAAAAGTCCAATATTCTGGTTCACGCGATTTTGCAGCCCTCGTTGTTGCAGATATGCGCTCAAATAACCCGCCTAATATTGCAATTTTTCCACAACCAGGTCTTGCAGCTGATATGGCCTCAGAAGGCCATCTAATTCCAATAGGCGATGAAGCGGCCTCTTGGATGGCTGATAATTATGGAGCCGGCTCTTCATGGGTCGATCTTGGAACTTATGCAGATGCAAGTGGGAATGAGCATTTCTATGGATTTGCTTACAAAATGGATCTGAAATCTTTAGTTTGGTATTCACCAGAGCAGTTCGAAGATAACGGCTATGAAATTCCTTCAACAATGGAAGAACTCATTGAGCTTTCTGATCAAATGGTTGCAGACGGTAACACTCCTTGGTGCATAGGTGTGGAATCTGGAAATGCGACTGGTTGGACCGCAACAGACTGGATGGAAGACATCATGCTGCGTACCACTTCAGCGGAAAACTATGATCGTTGGGTTTCAAATGACCTCGCCTTTAATAGCCCTGAAGTAATTAACGCAATGAACCTCTATGGTCAGTTTTCTCGAAACGATGACTACGTAGCTGGTGGAGCTTCTTCAGTAGCAACCACATCTTTTGGAGACGCTCCAAAGGGTCTTTTTACTTCGCCACCAAGCTGTATGATGCACCGCCAGGCTTCATTTATTACAGGCTTTTTCCCTGATAAAGGTGCAGAAGTTGCACGCGGTGAGGCAGATGCCTTCTACTTTCCTCCATTTGCATCAGGAAATTTAGGCAACCCTGTTCTGGGCGCAGGAACTTTGTACACTATGGCAAAAGACTCTCCTGCTACGCGAGCATTTTTTAAGTACTTGCAAGAGGCCTCAGCACACGAAGCTTGGATGCAGCAGGGTGTATTCCTAACTGCGCATAAAGGCGCTGATTTATCAGCTTACGCAACACCACTTCTTAGAAAGCAAGGTGAAATCCTAGCAAATGCAACAACTTTTCGATTTGATGCTTCTGACTTGATGCCTGGTGCAATTGGAGCCGGCGCTTTTTGGAGCGAAATGACAGCGTTTGCAAACGGTCAAGACGCAAAAACAACTGCTGACAATATTCAAGCAGCATGGGACGCTATTAAATAAAAATAGATATTAAACAAACCTTAAGAGCACGGGGAAAATCCTGTGCTCTTATTCTATTAATCATGGGTAAACCCGAAAAATGCGATCACTACAGTCAATAATTTTCAGCAATAGCTTAGCTATCTTACTCACGATTGTGTGCGTGCTACCGATTACTGCTGTTTTTATTTTCTCGCTGACAGCACCGATAGATGATGCTTTCGCTAAATTTGGTCTTTGGCTGCACGATAAGTATAATTGGTCTGTCGCAACTTTTGTTACTGAACTAAGGTTTGCAAAAGTAGGATTTGCGCTTCGATCTGTTATACTAGCCCTATTTATATCATTCCTTTATTATTGGATCACAAATTGGCTCAACTTTGGGTTAGCAAATTTTAGATCAAGTAGTTCAATTGGCAGAAGATCATTAATCGTAGAAGCTATTCAACCTTGGATATTTGTGGGCCCAGCACTGATCCTACTCTTACTTTTTTTGCTAATTCCCGCACTTACAACATTAAAAATCTCTTTTACAGAACCTGGTGGAGCAGCTTCAGTTAGTAATTATTCATTCCTGTGGGATCCAAACGCTTTGGGTTATATACAGTTTAGGCTCGCTATGAGAAACAGCTTAATGTGGCTAATTTTAGTACCGTCTCTTTGTATAATATTTGGGTTACTTATTGCTGTTTTAGCCGACTCTGTAAGATGGGGTGTAGTTGCAAAAACATTTATTTTTGTACCCTTAGCCATCTCATTTGTCGGAGCAGCAGTGATATGGCGAAATATATTTGCGGGTGGAGGCATCGAGCCTCAAGAAGCAATAAACGGCGTGACACCTTCCTATCAAATAGGACTGCTAAAGGCTCTTTTAGGGCACACGCCTGAGTATAATGAACCTATGTATAATCTTAAATTTTGGGGTAATTTCTACTTAATGTGGATAATGGTATGGATTAAAACTGGCTTTGCGATGGTTATTTTTTCTGCAGCATTGAGAGGTGTGCCACAAGAGACAGTTGAAGCAGCAATAATTGACGGAGCAAATCCCCGACAGTTATTTTTTCGAGTAAAGTTACCACAAATTTTTTCAACTGTAGTAGTTGTATGGACGTATTTGGTGACGGATGTTCTAAAAGTTTTCGATATTCCTTACGCCTTGTCTGCCAATGATGACGATAAGCTTTTGCTTGCTACTATGATGGAAGCTGCAATGAATACCTGGTCTATAGGTGGTAATAATGTAGATAATTTATTCGCTGCTATCGCGATCATGTTGATGTTAACAGTTATTCCCCACATGATTTTTCTTGGTTGGCGTATCCGCCGCGAACAAAAGCAGCTTGAACACTAAGGATTTAGTAGGTCATGTATAATCGTTCCTTTGCCCAAATTATCCTCGCCATTATCCTAGTAATCTGGGTTGTCCCATTCGTAGCACTTATTACAACTTCGTTTCGGTCAGAGGTTGCATCAAAAACTTCAGGCTTTTGGACAGCATTCACACCAACAGAACTTGGGCACCGATTCAGCACACATGATAAAGGCGAGCAAGTCAAAATCACAGAAATGCGCGGTAATGTGTTTCAAAGAATAAATAAAGATGAAGAATGGTTTGAAATATCTGGAGAGATCAAGTCGATCATGTTTAAGGGGCGTGTACCGGACCCCGACAAGCCGGGAAAAACTAAGTTAATTCGAAAACTTGTGCCAGCTGGTGAAATTATGGATGTCAGGGGGGGCGAATTCGTTTTTCAGGCTAATGGTGATTTTGTCTGGTCTTTTCCAGAAGAGACAGCACCAAAACCAAAGAATCTTGATGTATTTATAAATCAAGATCCAGTATTTGGCGCCGAAGCGTACTTTGAGGTTTTATTAGATAACAAAGACGTCCCTAATGCTTTGATATCTTCCTTTATTGTAGTTGTACCAGCAACGATCATTCCTATAACAGTTGCTGCTTTCGCTGCCTATGCCTTTTCATGGATGCAGTTTCCAGGCCGGGATTGGTTATTCATAATTGTGGTTTCACTGATGGTAGTCCCAACGCAATTAGCATTTTTACCAATTCTGCAAGGTTTTAATGGAATTGCAACTTGGGCGACGGCCCTAAAACAATGGACAACCGATTGTGAATTGACAAATACATGTCAATTTCCAACCAAATCATTTGCAGGTTTGTGGCTTACACATACAGGGTTCGGTCTTCCTCTAGCTATTTTTCTGTTAAGAAATTACATAGTAGGCTTGCCTCGGGAATTACTTGAAAGCGCAAAAATTGACGGTGCTAATCATATGCAAATTTTTGTAAAAGTAGTCGTTCCACTTTCTGTGCCAGCGCTTGCATCATTTAGCATATTTCAGTTTCTTTGGATCTGGAACGATTTACTTGTAGCAATGTTTGTAGGTCCGAGTGCAAATGATGATATAGTTTTTCCAATTTTACTTGAAAGACAATTGGGAACTTTTGGAGATCAACTTCATCTTCTGAACGCTTCTGCCGTAATTTCAATGGTAGTACCAGTGATAGTATTTCTTGCTATGCAAAAATATTTTATCAGGGGATTGCTGGCTGGATCTGTCAAGGGAGGTTAGCAAATGTCTTCTTTAAAATGGTGGGAACACGCTGTCATTTATCAAATTTATCCTAGATCATTCCAAGATTCAAATTCTGATGGAATTGGGGACCTGAATGGTATCACTTCAAGATTGAAATATATTGCAGATTTGGGAGTCGATGCTATTTGGATAAGCCCGTTTTTCATGTCACCTCAACATGACTTTGGGTATGATGTTTCTAATTATTGTGATGTAAATCCTGAGTATGGAAGTCTAAGTGATTTCGATCAATTAATTGAGAAAGCGCATAAGCTTGGCTTACGTCTTATGATAGATGTTGTCCCAGCTCATTGTTCATATTTACACCCGTGGTTTGAAGAAAGCCGGAAATCAAAAGACAATCCAAAATCTGATTGGTTTCACTGGGTTGATCCAGAACCTGACGGTTGCCCACCAAATAATTGGTTATCTTTTTTTGGAGGTTCGGCCTGGTCATGGGAGCCTAGAAGACAACAATACTATTTACATAACTTTTTGCCAGAGCAACCAAATTTAAATCATGCAAACCAAGAGATACAAGACGAGTTAAATAAAATAGCACGATTTTGGTTTGACCGTGGCGTGGATGGTTTCAGATTAGACGCAGTACACACAATAAATGGAAATTCTCCACCCTATAAGAATAATTTAGCAGATCCAAACTTCGTTCTCGGCCCCCTACCTCAAGATAAGCAACCTTTTTTTAGACAATTGCATGACGTTGCTCAGCTTAATCAGCCTGTGATCCAGGAGTTTAGCAAAGCTTATAGAAAAATAGCTGCTGAATATGAGGGTGACCGCTTTCTAATGGGAGAGGTGAATGGAGACGAAGGTAATGCAATGAGTGTTAGTAAAACATTTTCAGAACCAGGTCGGCTTCATGCAACTTATAATTTTGATCTTCTCGAATGGTCAGGATTAACAGTCGCAGAACTTAAAAAAGCTATCTCTAATGCACTAGAGGTTTTCAACGGATCCGGTCGACTATGTTTTGCTTTTTCTAATCATGATGTTCCAAGATCTGCAACTCGGCAGTTGGAACCTCTTGGGATTTCCTTGGACAAACAAGATAATTTGCAATTGTTACTTCTTCAGCTGGAGACATCACTGATTGGTTCAACCTGCATCTATCAAGGTGAAGAATTAGGTTTATCGGACGTTACAGATATTCAATTTGATAAAATGAAAGATCCGTGGGGAATAAACTTTTATCCCGAATTCTTAGGCAGAGATACATGTCGTACTCCCATGGTTTGGGAAAAGAACAAACCAATGGGTGGCTTTACTACATCAAATCAATCTTGGTTACCAATAGCTAAAGCTCATCTAGAAAAAGCCGGCCTGGACATGGCAAAAAATACAGGGTCAATCTACCAAAAATTTTCTAATTTCTTAATATGGCGCAAAAAACAACCCGCAATGATGACGGCTAACGATATGTCAGAATTATCCGGTGGGCCAAGGGAGATAATTTTTAATAGAATAAGTGACGCTCAAGTATTGAGATGTAAATTTGATTTTGAAAACGTTATAGCCACCTTTGAAGAGGTTACTCATGGCACAAGTTGAACTTAAAAATGTCGATAAAGCTTTTGGACAAACGAAAGTCATAAAAGATGTTGATCTATCTATAGAAAAAGGTGAGTTTGTCGTCTTTGTAGGCCCCTCAGGTTGCGGAAAATCAACGTTACTTAGGCTTATCGCGGGGTTAGAAAGTTTAAGTGATGGTGAAATCATAATAGCTGATCGACCCGTTATGGATTTACCACCTTCAGAAAGAGGTATTGCGATGGTTTTTCAGTCATACGCTCTCTACCCTCATATGTCTGTTTTTCAGAATATGGCTTTTTCCTTAAGCCTACAAAAATTTTCTAAAGATCAAATCAGAACACGTGTTGAAGCTGCAGCTAAAATTCTTCAAATGGAGCATCTTCTTGATAGAAGACCAGCAGCCTTGTCCGGTGGACAACGTCAGCGTGTTGCTATTGGTAGAGCGATCGTAAGAGACCCTGATGTATTCTTATTTGATGAACCTTTATCGAATTTGGACGCTGCACTTCGGCATGATACAAGAGTTGAAATTGCTAAATTACACAAGCAGTTAGAAGCAACAACTATTTACGTAACCCATGATCAAGTTGAGGCTATGACACTAGCTGATAAAATTGTCGTTTTACGAGACGGCGAAGTTATGCAGGTGGGATCACCCATGGATTTATTCAATTTACCCGATAATGAATTTGTGGCAGGCTTTTTAGGATCTCCGCAAATGAATTTCTTTGATGGTAGTTTATCAAAAGTTACAAAAAATGGTTCGTCAGGATCTTTCAAGGGTCAAGGACTTGAAGCTAGTGGCATACGGCTTACTTCTACCAATAAGAAATTAAATGATACTGTTCGCTTGGGCATTCGTCCACAACACTTGCAGATAAACGAAAAAGGCAATCTTACAGGGCAAGTGACTTTAGTTGAAAAACTTGGAACGGAGACCGTAGTTGAATTGACGACCGAAGATGGAACACCGTTTAGATATGCCACAGCTGAAACACCTTACATAGCTTTAGGGGACAGCTTAAAATTTAAATTTGAAAGTAGTAAAGCTCACTTGTTCTAATCTGAAATTCTCAAATTTAGATCACTGATTAATTCGCCCATCTCGGTTTAGTCTTGTTAAAGAAGGCTTGTATTCCATGACGAGCTTCCTCACCTTCCCATATATCTGCTAATTGCTCAATTGTTAGCTCTATAACTTTATCATCTATAGTAGTCCCAAGTGACCTTACCAAAGCTTTTGCTTCCCCAACCGCTTTAGGCGCAGTTTTTAAATATGAAATTATTTGGTTCTCGATAGATTGATTCAAATCATCCGAAATCTCAGACACTATATTCAGGCTTTTTGCATCTACTTCACTAAAAATCTTAGCTGACATAAATACTTCTCGAGCCTTAGCTTCGCCCATTTTTCCAACTACATATGGTCCAATAGTGGATGGTATCAGGCCTAACCGTGTTTCAGTAAAACCAAACTTTACATTTGAACATGATATAACAAAATCACATACACAGGCTAAGCCAACTCCCCCGCCATAAGCGGCGCCATGCACTTTTGCTATTAGAGGGACGGGAAGTTCATTCAGAGCTTTTAACATCAAAGCCAGTTTTCTTGCAGCGGCAATTCTTGTTGGTTTATCCGCTTTTATTTGGGCATTCATCCACTCTAGATCGCCTCCTGCACAAAATAACTTACCGGCTCCTTGAATAATCACAATACGAGTATCAGGTGTCAAAGAAACGGTGAACTTCGTCAGTTCATCTATCATTTTTGCTGACAGGGCATTTCTTTTTTCGGGTCTATTCAGAGTTAGAGAAACAACACCTCTTTCATCTTGGTCGACCAATAAAGTTTCAAAATTCATCGCCTAAGGCTCCTTGCGAACTCAGCTGCTTCTTTTATTTTTTCTCTCTTCACACCAGTACGCAAGCCTTTACTTTCTAAAAATTCAACAACTGTTTCAGTTGAAACATTCCCTTTAGCTCCAGGTGCATAAGGGCAACCACCCAAGCCAGCAATCGAAGAGTCAAAAGTTGAAATTCCAAAATCTAATGAAATACCAATATTTTCAATAGCTTTTCCTTGTGTATCATGGAAGTGAACTGCTAAATCTTTCATCTCGAATTCAGATAAAAGTGCAGACAATAATTTTTCTGTGCTGTCTGGGTTAGCTGATCCTAAAGTATCGCCTAAAGATATTTCATAGCACCCCATATCAAGCAATTCTTCAGCAACCTTAATAACTTCAGCAGGGTTTGTTGGACCGTCATAAGGACAATCTGTTATGCAAGAAATATATCCTCTTACCGGCATTGGTGCAGCTTCAACAATTGGTCTAAATGTCTGTAAACTCTCCATTATAGTTTTGTTTATATTTGCTTTTGAAAAACCCTCTGAAGCAGATCCAAAAACAGCTATTTCATCAGCCTTAGCTTTAATGGCTCGCTCTAATCCTGTCTCATTAGGTGTTAATGCTGTGAAAGATACGCCAGATTTCCGCTGGATACCTGCCATAACCTCTTCGCCATCAGCCATCTGCGGAACCCATTTGGAGCTAACGAAACTGGCCGTTTCAATTTTCCGTATTCCGCTAGTTGATAAAAGATTAACGAGTTTTATCTTGTCGAGGGTATTTATAAAATTACTCTCATTCTGCAGACCATCTCTTGGTCCCATCTCAAAAATAGTTACATCTACTTCCATCGCACATACCCCTAAGGCACATTAACAAGAGCCAAACGATAAGCAAGAAAACAGCATAACAAAAGCAAAATGTTTTTCTTGCTGTCTCGCCATAACAATGCTTTGACTAGAGTATGAATGGGAGTGCGTTTGTGGATCATTTTTCACCTAACTTATTAGCCGAAATTAGAGATAAATTTGCATTTGTTGAAGAATGCCCTTTTGTCGGAGAACGTATTTTTTTTGAGAATGCGGGTGGCGCCTTAACTTTAAAGTCAGTTGTAGAAACTTCTTCTAAATTTGCAGCAATCCCAGATAACCAAGGACGAGAAAATGCAGCGAGCAAGGCATTAATGGAAATTATCCAAAAAGCTAAATCGGATGCTGCCGAACTCTTTGGAGCGACAGTAGGACAATTTTTTGTTGGTGAAAGTGGTACAGAATTACTATTCCGTCTTGTCAGAAATGCCGCAACATCAGCTAAAATGGGTGGAAATATAGTAGGAAGTAGCTTTGAACACCCTGCAACAAGAAGCGCTGCAAAATATTGGGCTTTTCAAACAAACCGAGAATATATCAACGTTCAACATAATAACCAAAATGGACATGTAACAGCAGAACTTTATTCAGAAATAGTAAGCCCAGATACTCGCGTAGTAACCATTTTACATGCCTCTCCTGTTACAGGTATCAGCGTTGATTTAGAAGCAATAAGCAAAGCGGTACATTCAATATCTCCAGAAGCTTTTATAATTGTCGATGGCGTACAATATGCAGCCCACGGAGGAATAACCATAGATCAATATAATATCGATGGTTACGCTATTTCACCTTATAAGATGTACTCTCGCCACGGTTATGGATTTGCATGGGTTTCTGATCGATTAACCAAAATGAGCCATGAACAGCTTCTTGATGGACCATCTGAGAACTGGGAGTTAGGAACCAGAGACACCGGTTCTTATGCAACACTATCAGACGTTGTTAAATATCTAGAATGGCTGGGTGAAAAAGTTGAAATTACAAATAACAGAGCCAAAAAATTAAATAATGCGGCAAAGGCTATTGCCGCCCAAGAGACTTCATTAACTGATTTGATGATTAATGGAGAGGATAACATAAAAGGGTTAAAGGATCTGGATGGTATTGAAATCATTGGCGGTGAAAAAAACCAAAACCGCAAGGGTTTAGTAAGCTTTAGGATCATTGGAATTTCATCCCACGTAATAGTAGAATTTCTCAATAATAAGGGCATTAGAACACACGTCAGGAAAGCAGATCATTACTCAGGAAACATCTTGAACCCTCTAGGGTGGGAGGATTGTGTTCGCGTATCAGTTTGCCACTATAATAGTTCTGAAGAAATAAAATCACTTTTGTTAGCACTTTATGAATTTCAGCTGGATGCGCTAACCAATTAGGTCAACTCAAATTGACCCCATTTTTCCCTAAGTTTGTTTTCAATTTGATCTCGAGTTTGCCTGTAAGAAACCAATTTCATTTCTCGTGTTTCACCAATACCAGTTGGATCTAGAATTGGCCAATATTCAACTGTTAGATGGAACAAGCGAGTTAGCTCCAAAGCTCTTCGTTGCGACGCTGGCGACAGTGCTACAATCAGATCGAAAGATGATAAGTCATCTCCCCATCGTTCCATTTCATCAAAACTCCTTGATCTATGTCTAGACAATTCGACACCGATTTCCTCACAAACGGCTATTGAAAAACCATCAATTTCAAGGTCATTTATCACTCCCACTGATTGGGCATAGGTGCCAGTTCCATACATTTTTTTCATAATACCTTCAGCCATAGGGGATCTGACCGCATTATGATCACAGCAAAATAATATTGATTGTGGGAGTGAACTATTCATGCTTTAACCCCCAAAATGTAAAACACAAATCAATGTAAAGAGCCTTCTTGAGGTATCATAATCAATCCCGGCCTTACCTTCTAACCGCTCAAGTAATATGCGTGCGCCCTCGTTATGAATTCCACGTCGTGCCATATCAATTGTCTCAATTTGTCCAGGAGGTAGGTTTTTTACAGCATCATAATAACTTTCACAAATAGACCAGTAATCTTTAACTACTTGTTTAAATGGCGAGAGAGAAAGATGAAATTCAGCGACTTTGTTTCCTTCTTTCGAAGATAAATCAAAAACAAGTCTTTTATCTTTGATAGCCAACTTGAGGTTAAATGGGCCCTTTAAGTTCCCCCTAATAGCCTTTTCTGGGATTTTAAACGTGTTCTTTTCTAGCAAATCGAAGATAGCTACTTTGCGTT
>CACDPP010000023.1 GCA_902554705.1 Paracoccaceae bacterium | reverse complement strand
TGAATAAATCACGACGGTCGCGTATTCGAACATTTTTACGAAAAGTTGAAGAAGCAATCTCAAATGGTGATAAAAGCGCCGCTAGTTCTGCCCTTACAGCAGTTCAGCCTGAACTAATGAGAGGTGTTTCTAAAGGAATATTTCACAAAAACACTGCTGCCCGAAAGATGTCTAGGCTCTCAGCAAGAGTAAAAAAGATAGCTTAATCCAGTCTCAAACCGCATATACGCCCCTGATCAGGGGCGTTTTTTATTTTAAAAGAGATTCTTTTTAATTTTTTTACGAGTCAAGTAATAAGTTGTGTTGAAACTTCTTGTATCAAGTTGTTACCGTACATTAGCGATTCACTGCGTCTGGGGGGACAATATTTTCTACGCTTGAAATAATGGCGTGATATTTTGTCTTTAATGAACTGGTCAAAAATATTTTTGGCCTACAACACGTTTCTCAGAAGATGTGGGCCAGGGAAATTTCAGGTCAATAAATTGAACTGATGGTTTTTATGAATTTAGGACTTAAAAATGGATGACAAAATATGGACCAAGTTAAAAATTTCCCTCAAAAAATCAATCGGTGAAAACAACTTTAATAACTGGTTATCACCCATTAACTTCAGCTACGTCGAGGAAGACATGGCTGTGTTTACTGTACCGACAAATTTTTTAGGTAATTATGTATCACAAAATTGGGGCGAATTAATAACAGAGCAAATTTCATCCGAAAATAAAAAAATTAGTCGCATAAGATTTGAAGTAGATACAAAATCGAAAAACTTTGGAGATCCCCAACCTTCTGCGCCTGCTCACGTTAATGTTCAAAAAGATAATGAATTAGCTGGTGCAAAGTTGGATAAGAGATTTACATTTGACGCTTTTGTTGTTGGCAAACCAAATGAATTAGCTCATGCAGCAGCTCGACGAGTTGCTGAAGGTGGTGATGTGAGTTTTAATCCCCTCTTTCTTTATGGAGGCGTTGGCTTAGGAAAAACCCATCTTATGCATGCTATAGCATGGGAGCTTAGTAACCGTCGGCCAGATATAAACGTACTGTATTTGTCGGCAGAACAATTCATGTATAGATTTGTTCAAGCTCTGAGAGAGCGAAAAATGATGGATTTCAAACAGCTGTTTCGGTCCGTAGATATTTTAATGGTTGACGATGTTCAATTTATATCTGGTAAAGGAAGTACCCAAGAAGAGTTTTTTCATACTTTCAATGCGCTGGTCGATCAAAACAAACAAATAATTATCTCAGGTGATCGTGCACCCGGTGAAATCAAAGATTTAGAAGATAGAATTAAAAGCAGACTACAGTCGGGTTTAGTGGTTGATTTGCACCCAACTGACTACGAGTTGCGCTTGGGCATACTACAATCAAAGGTTGAACGTCAAAAACAGCAATACCCAGAGCTGAGTATAGATGATAACGTTTTAGAATTCCTTGCTCTCCGAATTTCAACCAATGTGCGGGTCTTAGAGGGTGCTTTAACAAGATTATTTGCTTTTGCTTCACTTATAGGGCGGCATATTACTCTTGAGGTGGCTCAGGACTGTCTCGCCGACATACTTCGGGCATCTGAAAGAAAGATAACGGTTGAAGAGATCCAACGCAAAGTATCAGAGCATTATAATATCAGGCTATCGGATATGATAGGCCCTAAACGTCTTCGAACTTATGCACGGCCTAGACAGATAGCGATGTTTCTAAGCAAGCAACTAACCAGTCGTAGCCTACCAGAAATTGGTCGTAGATTTGGTGGCAGAGATCATACGACCGTAATGCACGGCGTAAGACGAATAGAAGAGCTGAGAGCACAAGATGGACAGATTGCTGAGGATTTAGAGATGCTTAGAAGAGCTCTAGAAGCATAAATCATAATAAAATAAATACATTTATTTTAATAAAAATTTAGATATTTTAGCTACATAAATTTTATCTCTAACGAAAACTTGCGTTGACTGGATGTTTTAGTACATTATCCTTCGTTTCAGTAAGAGGAGCAAAATAATGAAGTTGAGCGTAGAACGAAGCTATTTATTGAAGGCAATTTCACAAGCTCAATCAGTTGTTGAGCGAAGAAATACAATACCTATTTTGTCGAATGTATTAATTGAAGCAGACGGCGATGCTGCCAAATTTCGCGCTACCGATCTAGATATTGAAGTTGTTGATAGAGCTCCAGCTCAAATTGAACAGCCAGGCTCAACAACGGTTTCAGCCATAACTTTGCATGAGATTGTTCGAAAGTTACCAGACGGAGCCCTTATAACTCTAACGGGTGACACCGATAAAGGTCGTTTGACTGTTGAGGCTGGCCGATCAAACTTTTCGTTAGCTACTTTGCCCAAGGAAGATTTTCCAATAATGGCTAGCTCAGAATATTCATCAAATTTTTCTGCAAAGGCCTCTACACTAAGGCGATTATTTGACAAATCAAAATTCGCTATTTCGACAGAAGAAACAAGATATTACCTGAATGGTGTATACATGCACATAGCATCCTCCGATGGTGGTGAGGTTCTTCGTTGTGTAGCTACTGACGGCCACAGACTTGCAAGAATTGACTCAGATTTGCCAGAAGGTGCGTCAGATATGCCAGGCGTGATAGTGCCAAGAAAAACTGTTGGAGAATTACGCAAATTACTTGATGACGATGAACTAAAAATTGCTGTTTCTGTATCAGAAACAAAAATTAGATTTGCTACTCCAGAAATAACATTGACGTCAAAAGTTATAGATGGAACTTTCCCAGACTATACTAGAGTTATACCAAATGAAAATGTAAGGCGGCTTGAAGTCGATGCTAGTGACTTTGCTAAAGCAGTAGATAGGGTTGCAACTGTTTCTTCAGAGCGATCACGAGCTGTAAAGTTATCACTGGATGAAGATAGATTGATATTATCAGTAAACGCCCCTGATAGTGGAGCAGCAGAAGAAGAGCTAGCCGTTGCATATGGTGATGAGCCTTTAGAGATAGGTTTTAATGCTAAATATCTCTTGGAGATTGCCAGCCAAGTTGATCGAGAAAATGCCATCTTTTTGTTCAACTCCTCGGGTGACCCCACCTTAATGCGAGAAGGAAATGATACCAGCGCTGTTTACGTTGTTATGCCGATGCGTGTTTAAATTAAAAATTTTAATCATTAAAATAAAAGGTTTGAAAAGGTCGTGGAATATATATCAAACCTGACCCTTTCGCATTTCCGCTCTCATAAAATTTCCAAGCTTTCACTTGATGGAAGGCCTGTTGTTGTTTTTGGGAAAAATGGCACAGGTAAAACTAATATTTTAGAAGCTGTTTCGTTATTTTCACCAGGTCGGGGACTAAGGCGTGCAAGTGCCGAAGATATTAAACGAAATCCTGAAGCGATAGGATGGAAAATTGAAGGTAAAGTAAAAAATAGAATATCAGAATATGAGGTAGTAATTAGTTCAGAGAACGGTGAATCACGCCGTCTTTTTTTAGATGGGAAGAAAGCTTCTATTTTTAAGCTAAGCCAAATCTTACGAATTGTATGGCTGGTACCCTCAATGGATAGAATTTGGATAGAAGGTTCAAGTGGACGAAGGCAATTTTTAGATAGGCTTACTTTAAGTTATTTTCCAGAACATGCAGAAATTAGTCTTTCATATGAAAAAGCAATGAGAGAAAGAAACCGCCTTTTAAAAGAAAAAATATATAACGACCACTGGTATAATGCTCTTGAAATTGAAATGGCCAAAAGTGCAGTTTCGATCCAAAAAGCAAGATTAGAGGCTATAAAATATTTGAGCGAAGCACAAAATAATCTGACGGGAAAATTTCCTAAGGCTGAATTGCTTTTAGTCGATCCAGACCAAATAATCACCGAAGAAGAAGAGGCCATACAAGTTCTGAAAGGTTCACGTTCAAGTGATATGATGATGGGTAGAACAAGCGTTGGTCCTCATAAGTCAGATCTTCAAGCTATTTATGAGGATAAATTAACTTTAGCTAAAGATTGCTCAACAGGAGAACAGAAAGCCATTTTGATATCAATCATATTAGCAAATGCTAAATCCCTTGCAAAAATTAATCATATTTCCCCTATTGTCTTGCTTGATGAGGTTTCCGCACATCTCGACAAAGATAGGCAGGCTGCTTTGTACGATGAAATATGCGAACTTGGAGTTCAAGCTTGGATGACAGGAACAGGGCCTGAATTGTTTTCAGAACTTAAAAATAAAGCACAGTTTATTGAAGTTTCAACTATTGATGGTATTTCCAAGCTCTCGATCTCTAATAAATAATCTAAAATAATAGGATAAATCCAAACATTACGTATTTTTGGCCTATTAAAGGTACTAAATATAGTGAAATGCGTGACATTTGCTACCATAAATCGTATAATATTTGAAAATTAAAGGATCGAGTTAATGTCCGAATTCGAGCAAGAGCAGGAAGAATATAGCGCTGATTCTATTAAGGTTCTAAAGGGTTTAGAAGCCGTAAGAAAACGACCAGGCATGTACATCGGCGATACCGACGATGGAAGCGGACTGCATCACATGGTGTATGAGGTCGTAGATAACGGTATAGATGAAGCTTTGGCCAAGCATGCAGATTACGTTCATGTAAAAATTCATGCTGATAGTAGTGTTTCTGTTCGAGATAATGGACGAGGAATACCAGTAGACATTCACGAAGAAGAGGGGGTTTCTGCCGCTGAGGTTATTATGACCCAACTCCATGCAGGTGGAAAATTTGATAGTAATTCCTACAAAGTATCTGGTGGACTACATGGTGTTGGAGTATCAGTTGTTAATGCACTATCAGTTTGGCTCGAACTACGAATTTGGCGCGACGGAAGCGAGTATTTTGCTAAGTTTGCACATGGAGAAACAACTGAGCATTTAAAAAAAATAAAAGATGTTGCTGAAGAGCGTGGTACTGAGGTTAAGTTTTTAGCCTCTACTAAGACTTTTTCTAACCTTGACTATTCTTTTGAAGTTCTTGAAAAGCGCCTTCGTGAATTAGCCTTCCTTAACTCTGGTGTAAAAATTATTCTTGAGGACCAGAGGCCCACTAAAGTCCTACGTTCAGAATTTGTCTATGAAGGTGGCGTAAAAGAATTTGTAAAGTATCTAGATCGATCAAAAACCTCTTTGATCCCAGAGCCTATATTTATCGCGGGTGAAAAGGATGAAATTGGTATCGAAGTAGCAATGTGGTGGAATGATAGTTACCACGAGAATGTCCTCCCTTTTACAAATAATATTCCTCAAAGAGATGGGGGAGCCCACGTTGCGGGTTTCCGTGGGGCACTAACTAGAACAATCAATAGTTATGCACAAGAAAGCGGTATTGCAAAAAAAGAAAAGGTGAACTTCACTGGTGACGACGCGAGAGAAGGTTTAACATGTGTGTTGTCTGTAAAAGTTCCGGACCCAAAGTTTTCAAGCCAAACTAAAGATAAGTTAGTAAGCTCTGAGGTAAGACCAGCAGTAGAAAGCTTAATGAATGAAAAATTAGGTGAATGGTTTGAAGAAAACCCCAACGAAGCAAAACTTATAGTTGGCAAAATTATTGAAGCAGCTCTCGCCCGTGAAGCTGCAAGAAAAGCACGAGAGCTCACACGAAGAAAAACAGCTTTAGATGTAAATTACCTTGCAGGAAAGCTAAAAGACTGCGCTGAAAAGGATCCCTCGAAAACTGAAGTTTTTTTAGTTGAGGGAGATTCTGCTGGAGGCTCAGCCCAGACCGGGCGCGACCGTAGAACACAGGCCATTTTACCCCTCAGAGGAAAAATATTAAATGTAGAGAGAGCTCGATTTGATAGGATGCTCAACAGCCAAGAGATCGGAAACTTGGTTATGGCACTTGGTACCGGGATTGGAAGAGATGAATTTGATATTAGTAAATTACGATATCATAAAATTGTTATCATGACTGATGCAGATGTAGATGGCGCCCATATTAGAACGCTTTTGTTGACATTTTTTTACAGGCAAATGCCAGAGTTAGTTGAAGGTGGCTACCTGTATATTGCTCAGCCTCCATTGTACAAAGTTAGCAGAGGTAAATCTGAAGTTTACCTTAAGGATCAGTCAGCTCTTGATGATTATCTTGTTCAACAAGGAATTGAAGGGGCAGTACTTAAAGTGGGGTCGAATGCTGATATTGCAGGTAAAGACCTAGCAAGAATAGTGGATGAAGCACGTCAACTTGATAGATTATTAGAAGCCTTCCCAACGCAATATCCGCGGCATATATTAGAACAGGCAGCCATCGCCGGCGCTTTTGTTCCAGGGGCAGTAGATAAAGATTTACAAGGTACTGCCGATAGTATTGCGACAAGATTGAACCTTATTGCTTTAGAATATGAGCGGGGTTGGTCTGGAAGGATTACACAGGACCAAGGTATTCGCTTAGCAAGAGTATTAAGGGGTGTAGAAGAGCTACGAACTTTAGATGGACCCATGTTAAGATCAGGAGAAGCAAGGAAAACTGGTACGTTTACTGAAAGTCTTAAAGAAATTTATGAAAGTCCCGCCACCCTTATTAGAAAAGATCAAAGTCAAATCATCTACGGCCCATTAGAATTACTTAGTTCAATTTTAAAAGAGGGGGAAAAAGGGCTTACACTTCAGCGCTACAAAGGCCTTGGTGAAATGAACCCTGATCAACTTTGGGAAACAACCCTTGATCCTGATGCTCGAACACTATTACAAGTCAAAATAAACGATGCAGCAGAGGCTGACGATTTGTTTACAAAGTTAATGGGTGACGTTGTAGAACCGAGGCGAGAGTTTATTCAAAGCAACGCCTTAACTGTGGCTAATTTAGATTTTTAGATATAACTTTCTTTTTCAGCGGCATTTCTCATAATCTCTAAAAATTTGTCTATATCACCTAATGAACGACTCCAGTCTACGACAAAACGGGCCACTACTGGTGTGTCATCGCTTACTCCATCTATCTCAGACCAAGTATAATACTCTAAACCCATAGAAAATGCCTTTCTGTGTATATACGCAGGCATTTTTACAAAAATTAGATTTGCCTTTGGTTCAACTAAAAACTCGACTTCTTTAATTTCCTTTAATCCCGCTATTAGTCTCGAGGCTGCTTTATTCGCTCTTCCTGCTAGTTCTATCCACAAATCATTCTCCAGATAAGCCAACATTTGAGCCGAAAGGTAACGATGCTTAGAAAATAAGTGAGCCGCTCTTTTTCTTCGTAATTCAAACTCCCAAGCTTTTTGGGGATCAAAAAATATGACACCCTCTACGCCCATCAAGCCATTTTTTGTACCACCAAAGCTCACAACATCTACTCCAGCTTTCCAGGTCATTTCTGCAGCGGTACACCCAAGCGAAACTAGTGCATTTGCAAAACGCGCACCATCCATGTGAACTGGCAGTTTAAATTCCTTAGCAATTTGGGTAAGTTCATTGATTTCATTTAATGTGTAAACTTGTCCTTTTTCAGTAATTTGGGTGATCGATACCGGGCCTCTTTGTGGACCATGAACACCTCTAGACTCTTCGGCTTGTATTGATTTTTTTAATTCTTTTGGGTTTATTTTATCACCATTACCAACAAGAGTTAGTTTCGCTCCAGAAAAAAACTCAGGTGCGTTACATTCGTCCTCATGTATATGCGACACTGGACTGCAAAAAATCGTTTGCCAAGGTTCGCACAAGGTCGAAAGCGCAAGTGAATTAGCTGCTGTTCCAGTTGCAACTAAATAAACTGCTGCTTGAGGAGCCTCAAATACCTTTTGGATCAAATGCCGAACTTTTGTCATTTGACTATCTTCGCCGTAGCTAGGCTGGTAGCCTTTGTTTGCTTCAACTAGAGCATCCAGAACCTGCTGAGGAACGGGGCTATAGTTATCAGATGAAAAAATCAATTAAACCTCTTCTTCCCATAAATAATCTTCCCATTCATCCTCGTTTACTTCAAATTCTGCAATAGTTTTATTCTGCACCGAAACATTTGCTTCATGAACAGAATTTGACGTTCCCGAAACGAGTGGATGCCAATTATATAGTTCTTTCCCTTTCCAGACGAGGTAATAAGCACAGGTTTTAGGCAGCCAGTATGCATGTTCACTGATATTTTTTGGTGTCAGCACTATACATTCTGGCACAAATTGATGACGAATTGTGTACTGGCTGCATTTACAACTTTCATTATCAAGTAATCTACATGCTATTTTTGTATAATGAACTTCACCGGTTTCATCATTTTCCAGCTTATTAAGGCAACACTTTCCACATCCATCGCAAAGGGCTTCCCATTCCACTTTGGACATCTCAGACATTTGTTTATTTTTCCAGAATTCCTGCTGAATTTTTTCTTTTTGCAAACGATTTTTCATTTCAAGCTTTTCAGTATTTCTCTTGCCTTTAAGCTATCCTGGTCCATTTGGACTACAAGGTTTTCTAGTGAATCAAATTTTATTTCAGGTCGCATAAACTCTATTAGTGCAACGGAAAGAGTGGCGCCGTATAGATCACCTGAAAAGTCAAAGACAAATGTCTCTAAATTAGGAGTATTTTCACCAAACATTGGTCGAACACCAAGGCTAGCAACCCCATTATAAGAACCAACATGCTCTCCATTCAAGACATCTACTAAGACAGCATATACCCCTAAATGTGGTAAATGGAGACCATCCAAAGACATATTAGCTGTAGGATATCCAAGTTCCCGCCCCCGTTGCTCACCCCCTATCACTAGACCTTCTATCCTGTGCCAATGCCCTAATTGTTTTGCAGCATCCTTAGGCCGACCTTCAGCTAAAGCATTTCTTATAGAAGTACTGGACACTTGACCTATTTCAGTCTCCATCAGCTCAGCTATTGTTACCTTAAAACCCATAGAGCGGCCCAATGAAATTAAATCTTTGACTGTCCCTGACCGACCTTTACCGAAACAAAAGTCTTCGCCAACAACAAGATGACGCAAACCCAAACCCTTACTTATGACTTGGTCGGCAAATTCAAATGGCGTTAGAGACGACAATGTTTTATTAAAATTCAGCTCATATAATTTTTCAACATTCATTTTATTCAAACGTGTTGCTTTCGCATCAGAATTCATTAAACGAAAATTTGGACCATCTGGCAAAAAATATGATCTTGGATGAGGCTCAAAGGTCAAAACACCCAACGGGGATTTATTTTTACGTCCCCATTGCCGCGCTATTTCTATAACATGCTGATGGCCTATATGAACGCCGTCAAAATTTCCAACAGCAACACTAGCCCCCTTATCACTTGATTTAACAAATTGATAATCACGAATAATTCTCATGATTTTCACGTATCTCGCAAATCATTGTAAAACAAGTTTGAATTTATTTAATCAGTCGAATTCAGTCAAACTTTCTACTTGGAGCTAGGACTATCGCCTCACCAACAAGAACGTTTTTCCCGTTTACTTCACAATGACAATCCAACTTAACTCGCCGCTTATCAATTACCATATCTACGACTTTAACTTCGGCATGAACCAAATCGCCAGGTCTTACAGGAGCTAAAAACTTTAAGTTCTGGCTCATATATATAGTGCCATGACCAGGAAGCTGCTCTCCTATAACTGCGGAAACCAATCCTGCAGTTAACATACCGTGAGCTATTCTTCCTTCAAAAATTGTATCCCTTGCGTACTCATCGTCTAAATGAACCGGATTATGATCTGTTGAGATTTCCGCGAATTGCTCAATATCTCTATCAGTTATTACCTTTCGAATATACCGGGTCATACCCATTTCGATATCTTCTATACATATTGTTCCTCGCGGATTGTTATCAAGCATCAGGATTTTACCAATAAGTAATTTTGTTTGATTTAAGTGCTTTTAAATGAAATATAATTACTTTGCAACTGCGGTATTTTAGGATTTGTTCAATGCTACCTTAAGTACCCAATAGAAAAAGCCGGGTTAAGTTTTTGCTCTTTTAAATACTGTTTCAAAAGCACTTGATCTGGTTGCTCTTCAGTCCCGGTTTCTAATGCAGCTAAACCTCCAGTAATAAATAAACTATCGATACCTTCTTTTTCAGCACCTAAAATATCTGTTGTTATTCCATCACCAATGGCCAGGATTCGGTCATCATTTATTTGAACCC
This sequence comes from Paracoccaceae bacterium, assembly GCA_902554705.1. Taxonomy (GTDB): domain Bacteria; phylum Pseudomonadota; class Alphaproteobacteria; order Rhodobacterales; family Rhodobacteraceae; genus Salinivivens. Next base: position 18,617 of record CACDPP010000023.1, on the reverse strand, counting down.
CACTAGAAGAAAGTCGCCGTCTAGCTAAGTCATATATAGGTTGAAATGGTTTTCCAAAATATAGGCTCTCACCCCCCAAATCAGTATACATCTTAGCCAAAGCGCCAGCACACCATTCTCTAACATTACCTCTATCAACAATAATATCTGGATTTGCACAAAGAAGCTTTAAGCCTCGCTTTCGGGCAAACTCAAAGTCTGAAAGATAAACATCCAAATTTTCTAGACTGTTAAAAGGGCCCGTACAAACAATTCCTTCCGCTTCATCGATTGGCACGCGCTCAATATTAACAGGCCTTTTTAAGACGTTAAGTGGCTCAAAAAAATTTTCTTCATAAGGTGTTCCAATAAAGTAAATTTTATTTCCAACAATACCTTGAAACATTGCCATTCTGGCACTGTCACCAGATGTAGCTATTAAATCCCAAGCCTCAGGATCAACTCCAAATTTTATTAACTGTTTTTCAACACCCGACCGCGGTCGAGGAGAGTTGGTAACCAAAACAACTTTACCGCCATTGGCTCTGAATTTTTTTAAAGAATCATTAGCGTTGGTATAGGCTTCAACGCCATTATGTACGCATCCCCATAAATCGACAAACAAAGCATCATATCTATCAGACACATCATCTAATGATTCTATCACTGCCGTCAAAAAACTGTCCTTAAATTTTCTAAATCTTTAAATTCGGTATTATCTGCTTTTTGCGACTTACCACTCCGGGCAACAGAACCGAATTATCAGACACGTTCACACCAAAAGATTTTTCAGCCACTTTTTTGACACTCTTATTTGGCACAAACAACGTAGATTCTTCTCTAAGTATATCAACAACAAAAAATAATACATGGTCGACAGAGTCTTCCGCACATACAGTTTCCATTGCCTCAATTAAACTGCTCTTTCTTCTAAATATCATATCTGGCTCTGTTGTTTCCAAAACTGATACACGAAACATCAAATCAGCTATTGGATATTTTTTTGAATCCATTCTGAGCAACTGCGCATCTGAGAAATCTGAAACATCTGATTTAGCCCGAAATAATTTAGAGGCATAATCTGATAAATTGATTTTTAAGTCTTTAGCCAGCCACTCCGCAACTTCACGATCTCTGCTGGTAGTAGTTGGACTTCGGAATTCTAAAGTGTCCGATATTATACAGGATAAAGCCAAGCCCTTTATGGGATCTGGCATGTCCGAAACATCGTCACCCATCAAATCAAACATTATCGTCACCGTACAAGCTACAGGCCTAATCGTTATATCAATAGGGCCCGATGTTTCTAGTCCGCCAACCAATTTATGGTGATCAATTATACCTTGGATATCTGCATCATTGATGCCTTCTGGGAGTTCGGCAGGATTATTTGTGTCAACAATAATTACACTATCGCCTTTATTAATACTGTTTATTATAACTGGCTTCTCAAGACCCCAATGATCTAGAACAAACAAAGCTTCTGTGTTTGGCTCACCTAACAATTTAGGTACCGCAGACAATCCTTTTTTTTCTTTTAAATACCATGACCATATTATTGGCGCCCCGGTTGAGTCAGTATCAGGAGACTGATGTCCAAAAACCTGCAAGTCCATTGTTATACCTTTTTATAAACTAATCGACCGCCTTATAAACATCTTTAAAATGCTTGTCACCCATAAGAAAAACTATTCATTCTTCCTAAAGAAGACCGGAGAAAACCGAGACGACTCGTTTGCATTATAACTATAGCCAGCAAGATCGAATCGAATTAAATCTTCGACCTTATCAATCCTATTTTCTACCACATACCTAGCCATCGCACCTCTCGCCTTTTTTGCGTAAAAGCTGATTTGTTTAGGACCTTTGGGAGTTAACTCGAAAAATTGAGGGGTGATAACTTCTAATGCCAATGATTTATTATCTACTGCTTTAAAGTATTCTTGGCTTGCACAATTTAGAAGCAATGCAGATTTCGTACTTTTAGCTTGACGATTTAGTTCATTAGATAATCGATTTCCCCAATAGGCGTACAAGTCAGAAGTATTTTCAACTTTCAATCGGCTGCCCATTTCGAGGCGATAAGGCTCAATTTCATCCAGGGGCTTTAGAAGCCCATAAAGACCTGATAAAATCCTCATATGGTCCTGAGCCCATCTTAAAGCATCTTCATCTAACGATTTAGCATCAAAACCAGTATAGGTATCACCTGCAAAAGCAAACGCTGCAGGCTTTTTTTCTTGACTTCCAAAATTGTTAAATCGTTCTTTGTTCAAGCGCGCCAGAGCAGGACTAATTTTCATTAGAGACTGCAAACCTTCCTCTGATAGCTGATTTGCAGCTTTAACTAACCTATCGATATCATTAGAAAATATTGGCTTTGATGTTTTTATTTTTTCGACTTTAAGGCTCATATCTAATTTCTTAGCCGGAGAAACAACAACAAGCATTCAATTAATTCCTTTTAATTTTCTAAGTATAACAAATAACTCAAATTCAACTTCAAACAAGATTATAACCAGACCAAGAACATAGTTTATCAGTTTCTACATAAATATCGATAATCACGTTAATTAATTTTTTACTTTAGATTATCTAAGTCCAAATATTTCAGGGAAAATATAGTCACGTAAAGAAATTAAAATAATAAATGCCACTAAAGGCGACAAATCTAAAGGTTGGGTATTTGGCAATAATCTACGGATTGGACCGTATATTGGTTCTAAAAGTCGATTCAATCCAGTCCAGATTTGGGCAACAAGAGGCTGATAAAGATTTAAAACTTGGAAACTTATTAGCCAACTCATAATTATATGAGCGATCATAATGAAAAATGCGACATTTAATATCAAAAAGATAGGACCGTATATAGCTGACATTAAAACTTTTCCCTAAATATTATAATAAAGTAGGTCTTACTTAACGATTTAACAAGAGTATTAAAATCAACTTTTTGAGCTATCATCATCAATTTCGACATTCTCTAATTCATTTAGGCTCTCTTCTTCTTCGAGGTTAATTTGAGCGGTTTCACTATTATTACTATTCAATACATCTAATACAAAAGGAGCTCGCTCGCTCCCCAATGCAAGCTCTGCATCTGTCTCAGGAACATTCCTCCAAGTTAAGGTATCTAGTGCCTTACAATTAAAACATGTTGGCCGCCAAACAGAATGGACCGTAGAGCAATTTTCGCAGACCCATTGCGGGCCACGCGGTGCCGAAAGTGCTTTTGTCAACCATTTTCGAATTACACTATCATCTGCACCTTCACCTTTTTCAATAGCTGCAATAATTGTTAAAGTACGGACGTTGGGCGCCGTCTCATAAGCGTCGCCAAGCGACCTGCGCGCACTAGGAAAATCTTCAGCCTGCAGATACATTTCAGCCATCATTGTTTTGGTTTCAACATGTTTAGGATTCATTTTAGCGAGCAACTTGAACCCCTTTTCTCTATCAGCTGAATTTTCTTCTTCATAAATTTCTGAATAGATTGCTGCCAAATCAGGATGAGGCTGAGATTCCCACGCTTTTTTTATTACCTTTATTGCATTTTTCTTCTTATTATCTGCTAAATACTCCTTAGCAACTAAAACAGCAGCTGGAACTAAATCAGGAGACAAACGATTTGCCTCTATAGCCGTTACTTGAGCGTCCATTTTTTTATCAGTCTCAATTATTTCTGCTGCTTCTGATAGTGCTAAAACAGCATCCCTTCTTTTATGGACATCCTTGGGAAGACTGCCATATTTCAATTTTGCGCCGAGAGTTTTTCGAGCCCCACGCCAATCTGATCCAAGCGTCTGAAGGCTTATAAGAACATCTTGTGTTTCTTCATGCTTTGGCTTTAAGGAAAAAGCTTTTTCAGCTAATTTTAAGGCAGTGTCCGTATCGCCTTCAGACAGACGCTTTTTCATAATCCCTCTTACACCAACAAATCTTGTGGTAGGATCTAAAATAAGCTCTTTATATATTTCCTCTGCGTGTTCAGCCTCACCTGCTATTTCTGCTGCTTGGGCAGCTAATAAATTGGTGAGTGAGGGTTTTTTAAGATATTTTTCTGCCTTTTTTGCTTTAGATAATGCAGCAGAGCCTTCGCCAGAGGCTAGGGCCATCATTCCTTCTGATAAAGCTCTAAAGCCCTTCCTTTCTCTGTTGCGATCAAAGTATCGCGAAACTGCTGTTTCATCACCATTTATGAATCTGAAGATAGCGAGAATAAGCGAAACTATCTTAAGAAAAATCCAGGCGGCTAGTATTATCAGACCCAAAAGTATCAACAATTGTATTGGACTAATTAAATACTCAAAACCTGAGATTTCTATAATTGTCGTTCCTAAAATTTTATTTTGATCACTAGCTAAATAACTAGCGCCCCAAGCAAAAGCCATGATGATCGTTAAGAATAACGTCAATCTAAAGAGCGATATCAACATGCGCCGATCTTCCTATTTCTCTATGCTTTGAGCAAGTTGCTCTACGGCCAAAAGAGAGTTTATTCTATTTTCTGCAGAAATTCGCCATGGCTCCATAACCCTCAAAGCAATACCATCAAGTTGCGTTAACTCAAGAAGACACTTTTCAAGATCATTTGACTTTAAAAATGCTTCTGACCTGGACAAAACAGCGTCAGGGTCAGAGCCTTGGCGAGGTATAGTAGAGCGAGCTTTAAATTGTGATCTTAAAAAAGTTAAGAATTTAAAATCTTCTGTTTCTTGTACATTTCTATCAGCTGTTAAAGCCATGCGAGCAAACTTTGGAAAAGAATCGCTAAGATATTCCATAGTGGGAATACCGGTCTCTGCCAACTTTCTTAAGATTTCTGGGACTTCCAGATCCATACTAAGCTCAATATTTTCTAAATTTTCTATATAAGGGGTGCCATAGATTATTGAATTTTGAATTACCCCTAAATTTTCTTTTATTGACTGGTCAGTTTTTATGTTTTTTTCAGAATATTCCTTCGCCACGTCTAATAATTCTTCCTTAGGCGCATCTTTTTCCTCTTTTTCTTGCAAAGGCGCCCGCGCGATTGATCGGATTTCTGTTTCCAAACTATAAATATTGGAAAATTTAGATTCTAATTGTTTTTGGAGATTTCCAAGTTCAAAAGATTTGAGGTCAAATTCCTCTTTGTTTTTTTTAATTTGACTTTCAAGCCTGGTTAAATTAGCGTCCAAATCTTTTTCGCTGACGAAATTTTCGATTTTTCTACTTGCCTCTATTGAGTCGATTTCAAGTTTTTTTATAGAAGTTGCCAGATCTTCTAATTTGACCTGCATATCCTGCTCAAATAAAATTTGTGATTTATTTTTAAAAAAGTTAGGATAGTAATTATTTATAAAAAAAGCACCTAAAAGGCCGAAGCTTGCCGTTGCTAAGCTAGATAAAACAATCAAAAAAAAGGAATTAAATTTGTTTTTTGGCTCTTTTATATGATTAAAGCCGATCGGTTTCTCTATATCTGAGCTTTCTCTTTTAATTTCATTTTTCGCATCACTTAATGACAAATCTTCTTCTTTGAAATTAGTTGTTTTACTTTCTTTTTTTTGCGACTTAGGCTTTGGCATTTTTCTCAAATCTCCAGCCAATTGCTAACTTTTATTACTATCAAATTTGATCAATCGTCTCAAAATAGCAAGAGTAGCTTCTTGCATACTGTTTAAATCAGGTTTTTTTGAAATCACGAGTTCTCCCAATTCGGCTCCTGTAAGTATTTTTGCAACAGCTTCGCTGATCGCGACAATATTAAATCCAGTCAAATCTATATTACTTTGTAACAATTTAGCAGATCTTGATGAAAAAATTGGCAAAATTACTGGCCTACCACTCTGAATCTTCTGCAGATTTTGTTTTTTTATTTTCAATGGCTCTTGATTGTATCCAATTATTTCCAAGCAACTAAACTCACTTTTCTTCAAATAAGCACATAGGTTTCCGACAGTATGCTTACCTCTAATATGAACCATGCTTTCGGTGGGTTTTTTTGATTTAATTAATTTCAATAAATTTTCCTGATCTTTCGAAAACCCCAAAACTTCATAACCAAAACTAACCGCTATTTTTTTTGTATTTTTTCCTACTACAAAACATCTATTATTAGTTAAATTATGCTTTTCTGCAGCTCGAAGACCATTTACTGAGGTAAAGATTAAAACCGCGTTCTTGTTGACCTTGCTTAAACTTGGTAGAAACTTTATTTTTTGAATTGGGCTATCTAGGATTTCGCATTTATATAGTAGATGTTTTATTTCTAAACAAAACCGTTCATTTCCATCTAATGGTCGCGTTAGGAGCAATATTACATTTTTTTGGTCGGGATTGTTTGTCATATACTGAAATGCTACTCCGATGCTGCCTACGATACAATGGAACATAGTATGGATTTTAACAAAGCCCTTATTTTAGGAATTGAAAGCAGCTGTGATGATACAGCTGCTTCGGTTTTGGAAATAAACTCTAAAGGCTCAGAAATTAGATCCGCTATCGTACATAATCAATTTAATCTACATAAAGAATATGGGGGCGTTGTACCAGAGATAGCAGCTCGGGCTCATGCTGAATTAATTGATGTCGTTGTAGAGAAAGCGCTGAAATCAGCAAAAGTTGTCATGGCAGACATAAGTGCTATTGGTGTAACCGCTGGTCCTGGGCTTATTGGTGGTGTACTCTCAGGTCTAATGTTTGCAAAAGGGCTATCAGTCTCAACAAATAAACCCTTAATTGGCGTAAATCATCTTGCAGGCCATGCGCTTACCCCTAGACTGACCAATAAAGTTGCTTTTCCTTATCTCGTGTTGTTGGTTTCAGGAGGGCATTGTCAATTTCTCATAGTTCATAGTTACAAAAAATATGAAAGATTAGGTGGAACGATAGATGATGCACCTGGCGAAGCCTTTGATAAAGCGGCACGTCTTTTGGGTTTACAGCAGCCCGGAGGACCCTCAATTGAAGAAGCTGCCATAAAAGGTGATGTAAGCCGCTTTGATTTGCCGCGTCCTTTGCTAGATAGAGAGGATTGTAATTTTTCATTTTCCGGCCTCAAGACAGCTTTAATGCGAAAAAGAAATGAGCTTACTGAAAAACAGGGCGGCTTATTTGAAAAAGATGTATGCGATTTGAGCGCAAGCTTCCAGCAAGCAATGCACGACGTGATTATTGAAAAGTCAGTTCGAGCTATCGATCTATATTTAAAATTTACTAACGGAAACCAAACTTTTGCTATTGCAGGCGGAGTGGCTGCAAATAAAAAAATTCGGCACTCTCTAAAAAAGATATGCGAAACAAAAAAGGTAGATTTTTTAGCGCCACCTTTGGAATTGTGCACCGATAATGCAGCAATTATTGCTTATGCTGCAGCAGAAAGATTTTTTCACGGTGATTATGATGACACCACAATATCAGCTCGGCCAAGGTGGCCACTAGATAATCAAAAGCCTGCAATTTTAGGTAGTGGTAAGAAAGGGTCAAAGGCATGAAAATATGTATTGCTGGCGCGGGTGCGTTTGGCTCTGCAATAGCATCAGTTTTTGCTAAGGGTGGGTACTCGCTTAAGCTTTTTTCACCAACTAACTTTGAAGAATTGAGCGCCTCAAGAGTTCCCAGGAAACTCAGCAACATAAAATTACCCAAAGAAGTTGATATCGTAAGTTCATTAGAAAAAACACAAAAAAACGAGTGTTTATTTCTAGCAGTACCAACGCAAAATTTAGCTGATTTTTGTGAAAATAATAAAGTTTTTTTAAATGACAGACCGCTAATTGCTTGTTGTAAAGGTGTAGATCAGAAAACTGGATTGAGACCATCAGAAATTTTGAGTGAATACTCTTCAAAGGTTGCCGTAATGTCTGGCCCCAGCTTTGCAATTGATATCGCTCAAGGCATGCCAACAGCCCTAGTTTTAGCTTCAGTTAAATATGACTTCTTGAAAAAATTACAATCCGATATTTCAATGCAAAATTTTAGACTTTACCGAACATCAGATGTTGTAGGTGTAGAACTCGGCGGAGCATTAAAAAATATAATTGCCATAGCATGTGGTGTGGCAATCGGCGCAGGGCAAGGTGACAGTGCTAGAGCAGCACTGATGACACGTGGTTTCTCAGAAATGGTTTCTTTTGCAAAAGCACATGGCGCTAAAGAAAAAACACTATCTGGTTTATCAGGCTTTGGGGATTTAAGCCTAACTTGTAATTCAGAAAAGTCTCGTAACTTTGCTTTTGGCGTATCTCTTGGTTGTCAAAAAACTTTCAACAAAAACACAACTGTAGAAGGCGTCGCGACAGCATTTGCCGTAAGTCAAAAAGCAAAGGCTTTAGGTATAGAGATGCCCATAACCTCTTCTGTCAGCGCGTTAGTCAAAGGCTCTACTTCCGCAGAAGAAGTAATTCACTCTCTTTTAAGCAGGCCAACTAAAGAAGAATAAAATTTTTAGGACCACCACATTTTGGATCTTGCAGTAGTACGCCCTAAGATCCTCAATAACGATAGTGTTCCGGCTTAAAAGGACCTTCGGGTGTTACGCCAATATATTCTGCCTGATCTGAAGCTAATTTTGTCAATTTCACACCGATACGTTCTAAGTGCAGTCGGGCAACCTTTTCATCTAAATGCTTAGGGAGAATATAAACATCATTTTTATACTCTTCGCCCTTTTTCCATAGCTCAATCTGCGCAAGAACTTGGTTTGTAAATGAAGCTGACATCACAAAAGACGGATGGCCCGTTGCATTGCCAAGATTTAGTAAACGGCCCTCTGAAAGTAATATCAGTCTATTTCCAGATGGCATTTCGATCATGTCTACTTGCTCTTTGATATTCGTCCATTTATGATTTTTAAGATGGGCAACTTGGATTTCATTGTCGAAGTGGCCAATATTGCCAACAATTGCCATATCTTTCATTTCACGCATGTGCTCTATCCGAATGACGTCTTTATTGCCTGTTGTTGTAATAAAAATATCGGCACTTTCTAAAGTGTCCTCTAAAGTTACCACTTCAAAACCATCCATAGCAGCCTGTAAGGCGCAAATTGGATCAACCTCTGTCACCTTGACGCGTGCTCCAGCACCGCGAAGGGATGCTGCAGACCCTTTACCAACATCTCCATATCCACATACAACGGCAGTTTTGCCGGCCATCATTGTGTCAGTTGCACGACGGATACCGTCCACTAAAGATTCTTTACAACCATACTTGTTGTCAAACTTTGACTTAGTCACAGAGTCATTCACGTTAATGGCTGGGAAGGGAAGCTGGCCATTTTTAACCAATTCGTAAAGACGATGAACACCCGTTGTTGTTTCTTCTGAAACACCTTTGATGGCGTCACGTGTTTTCGTAAACCACCCAGGTGATTGTTCCATACGCTTCTTTATTTGCGCCTTTATAACCTCTTCTTCCTCTGATTGGGGAACAGAAATAATATCTTCGCCTTCTTCCGCGCGAGCACCAAGAAGTACATATAAAGTTGCGTCACCACCATCATCTAAAATCATATTTGGGCCATCAGGAAACATAAAAGATTGATCTAAGTAATCCCAATGCTCTTCTAAAGATTGACCCTTAATTGCAAAAACAGGAATATTTGCTGCGGCAATTGCTGCGGCTGCGTGGTCTTGTGTGGAAAAAATATTGCAGGATGCCCATCGCACATCGGCTCCTAATGCCACAAGTGTTTCAATTAAAACTGCCGTTTGAATAGTCATGTGCAGTGAGCCAACGATACGCGCGCCTCTCAAAGGCTTGCTTTCGCCATATTCCGAGCGCAATGCCATTAATCCAGGCATTTCTGTTTCAGCTATACTTAATTCCTTGCGACCAAAATCAGATAAAGAGATATCTTTTACTATAAATTGTTGGCTCATTATTTTTCCTCATAAAATTTCGTGGTTCTCTATCAGTAAATAAAAAATGGTTCAATTAGATAAATCCAGATATGACTTTTACTAAATCTATTTATAGTATAGTTCGCAAATTCTAATTTTAAACTAAACAGAAAGTTCGCCGACTAATGAATAAAAATCGCGCTTGGCAACGAATGCTTTCAGGACGCCGGCTTGACCTTTTAGACCCTACCCCTCTCGATATCGAAGTTGAGGATATAGCCCATGGTTTATCTTTCGTCGCCAGATGGAATGGACAAACTAATGGAAATTTTCCATACAGTGTTGCAGAACATTCACTCTTAGTTGAGCAGATTTATTCTAATTCTCTGAAAAATCCAGAAAAAAAATGGTGTTTGGCAGCGCTGCTTCACGATGCACCTGAATATGTGATTGGGGATATGATTTCACCGGTGAAATCTGCTATTGGTAATGATTATAAGTCTTTAGAAAATCGATTAAGTTCTGCAATTAATCTCAGGTTTGGCCTTCCCGCAAAAATACCTGAAAAAATTAAAAAGCAAATCAAAAAAGCAGATAAGATTAGCGCATGGATTGAAGCAGTTCAAATCGCTGGCTTTACACAAGATGAAGCAGACAAATTATTTGGAGTTGTAGATAATAAAAATATAGATCACTTTTCTATTCGACTGCGTCCTCCGTTGGAGGTTCGGGAAAGCTATATTTTAAGATTTAACGAATTAATTATTTAGGGCTTCTTTTTGCCAGGATGCGCTGAAGGGTTCTTCGATGCATATTCAGGCGACGAGCGGTTTCGCTTACATTCCTATCGCATAACTCGTAAACTCTCTGGATATGCTCCCACCTTACCCTATCAGCACTCATTGGGTTTTCTGGAGGTGGGGGTAGATCGTCCCCAGAAGCAAGAAGAGCATTCATTATATCTGATGCGTCCGCGGGTTTCGATAGGTAGTCAGTCGCGCCAATTTTTACCGCAGCGACTGCAGTCGCTATAGCTCCATAACCTGTCAAAACAACAACACGGCAATCTGGGCGCTTATCGTTTAAAACCTCCACAACATCTAACCCGTTGCCATCTGTTAGTCGTAAATCAACGACAGCATAAGCTGGTGGTCGGGCAGTAGCTATTGCTCTGCCAGCCGCAACTGAACCAGCAGACTCAACTTTAAAGCCTCTTTTCTCCATAGCTTTCGTCAATCGACGCAAAAAAGGTTCATCGTCATCAACTAATAACAAAGTTTTATCTAAGCCAATTTCTTGTATTTTTCTTTCTAGCAAGTCGGTCGACTCCTCCTGATTGTCGTTTATTTAGTGCGACAGTAAGTAAGGGTCAAATTCTGTATTTAACTGTGCTTTATAAAGCAGGCCGTAATATCCGCAATTTCATCAGCTGATTTGTCTCGTCTAAAAAACTCAACAAACCCATATTCTGGCAAAATTAAGTAAGTCAGAGTTGAGTGATCAACTAAATACAAATCATCGTTAGACCTTTGTGCTTTAAAATATGTTTTATATAATTTCGAAACTTGTTCGATTTGATCTTTGCTTCCTGTTAAGCCTATCATCTTAGGGTGATGAAATTTCACAAAATCACCAATTACTTCTGGTGTGTCTCTTTCAGGATCAATGCTGACAAAAACAGGGGTCACTGAAATTTCATTCTTATCCAGCAAGTCTACTGCCTCAGCATTTCGGTACACATCCAAGGGGCATATGTCTGGGCAAAAAGTATAACCAAAGTATAAGATGGTTGGCTCTTTAAAAATATCTTTATCTGTAACGATCTGCCCATCCTGATTTATTAGCTCAAATTCACCGCCAATATTTGAATTACCCAAGGCTTTGCTCATTCTACACCCTGCAAATGGATCAACACCCTTTGCAAAATTAATTTGACCAGATGTAAAAATCCAAAAAACAAATAAGCTCAGTAAAAGTAGGATTAAAGCGAAGAGACTAATTAACAAGCCCAGTGATCGCGACATTTAAATTCCCTTTGAACAGTGCAGCACTAATTTAATAAAACTAAGTATACCTTAATATGATTTAATGAAATAAGGTAAGGCGATTATGATAGGGTCAAATCAAGACCTTTTCCCCGAAAGCAAACGGGGAGAATGGATAAGGCTTCGCACCATGATTTTTATCAGGTGGGTTGCAGTTATTGGTCAGTTAGCCGCAATTATCATAGCTTTTCAATATTTTGAACTGGCTTTAGACCTTAGCCTTTGTTTTTTTGCAGTGGGCCTTTCTGCATTGACGAATATTGTAGCAAGCCTGTTTTTTCCAGAAAGCAAAAGATTAAGTGAGTTAGAAAACGTATTTATGATCCTATTTGACCTGTTCCAATTAGCTTTTCTGCTTTTTTTGACTGGTGGATTAAACAATCCTTTTTCATTTCTCCTTATAGCGCCTGTTGTTGTTTCCGCAGCCGCCCTGAAAAAAAAATCAACCGTTATTATTGGATCAACAGCCGTCTTAATTGTAACTCTACTTTCGCATTTTTTCGTACCTTTAGAAACTTTATCTGGAAAAACTCTAACCATCCCCGATATTTTCTTATTTGGAAATTGGGTTGCAATCAGTACTGGAATTGTATTTTTGGCTTTTTATTCAAATCGGGTTACGTCAGAGCTAAACACAATGAGCGACGCTCTATTTGCGACCCAGGCAGCACTATCTAGAGAGCAAAAGTTAACCGATCTTGGTGGGGTTGTAGCAGCAGCAGCACACGAGCTAGGGACCCCACTAGCAACAATAAAACTCACAAGTTCAGAACTTATAGAAGAACTTAAAAATTTCCCAGAACTTCTTGATGATGCAATGTTAATTCGCGATCAGGCTGATCGCTGCGGAAATATCTTAAATAGTATGGGTGGCGCTGGTAAAGACGATTTACAAATGCATCAAACTTTACTTGCCGAAATAATTAGAGAGGCGGCCGAACCGCATTCACAGCGAGGAGTTACAATTGAGACAAAGATATCAGACGGTCATAAGGGTGGAATAGATGAGCCGTATATAATTCGAAGGCCAGAAATTATCCACGGATTGAGAAATATGGTCCAAAATGCTGTCGATTTTGCAACGTCAAAAGTTTGGGTAGAAAGCTCTTGGACCAAAGAGTCAATTACAATCACTATTTCTGATGATGGGTATGGATATCCCCCAAGCCTTCTAGGAAGACTGGGTGATCCGTTCCTCGGAGCAAAAATAGGAAAAGAAAACAGACAAGGCTATGAAGGTATGGGGCTCGGCTTGTTTATTGCGAAAACGCTGCTTGAGAGGACAGGTGCAAAAATTAGTTTTTCCAACGGGCATAGAAAGCAGACATCGTCTCACTCGAAAAGTGAAGCATCGGGAGCTATCGTTGAAATCTACTGGCCAAGAAAAAAAGTTGAATCAACTTCTAACCTTTTTGGTGAAAATCAAAATTTTTCTATATAAGTTTTTTTGAACCTTTTTATCAATTGCTTAGTTGGCCAATATCACCAAAGCAATCATTATATTTTGTAGTAAAGTTTTATGAAAAAAACATGTTTATCAAATGGACCCCTCGAAACCAAAACGCTGGCCACAGAAATAAAAGAGCATTTGCAAAATGGTGATGTAATATTATTAAAAGGGGAAATAGGAGCAGGTAAAAGCCATTTTGCCAGGTCCCTAATACAAGCCGCAATGGATAAAGTAGAGGAGGTTCCATCTCCAACGTTTACCCTAGTACAAACTTATGACACAAAAATCGGTTCTATTTGGCATGCTGACCTATACCGATTAAGTGATCAGAGTGAAATATTTGAATTAGGTTTAATTGATGCTTTTGGTAAAGAAATTGTTCTTGTAGAATGGCCAGATAGACTTGGTCATCTTGAGCCACAGGATGCGCTTAAAATTGAAATAGTTATTCTAGAAAATGATAAACGGGAAGTAATTTTTTCAACTAGCTCTCGTATGTGGGGGGAGCGTCTTGAGAAAACCCTACAGAAGTAAAAATGGCATTAATTTGTATTTTATAAAACCTTTGAGTAAATTGATTTGCAGATGATTTTTCCTGATATTTCCGGGATATACGGCATAAGCCCTGGAACAAATTTTCCACGCGAGCTTGCAAATGGAATATTAAATCGTTTTGCATCATCAGAACCTGAGGTTCTAGCAAATTTGCAGGTGATCGTTAATTCAACAAGAATGCGCCATAGGTTGACGGAAGAATTAATTGAACAGGGCGCCATGCTTCACCCCCGTATTTTAACTTTGCCCGAAGTATCGCAACTTATTCGCGATAGTTACAAACCAAATCCCACCCATTCTTTAGTTCACAAATTTGAACTCATGGCATTAGTTCAAAAACTGGTTGAGGCACAGCCAGATATTGCTGCTCAATCGTCAATCTACGCACTTACAAAAAGTCTTTCTGATTTAATTGACGAAATGCAGGGAGAAGCTGTGCCAGTTGAAAAAATTTTAAACCTCGATATTTCAGATCTATCTGGCCATTGGAAAAGAAGCCAACTTTTTTTAAACATCATAAAGAAGTATCTTGAAAATCGGAAAACTGATCCGGACGAAGAGGCTTGGTTAAGACAAGTTATAGGTACTCTTACTAGCTATTGGTCAGAAAAAACCCCTAAAAACCCCATACTTATTGCTGGCTCCTCCGGCTCACGAGCCACGACGAGACAATTAATACAAGGAATTATTAAGTTGCCTAATGGAGCGGTAGTTTTGCCGGGCTTTGATTTTACTTTACCTGAGGAATTATGGGGTGAAAAAGAACAGGTGGGCGTGCCAGAAGACCATCCACAGTATAGAAATTTGAAAACATTTTTTGCTTTAGGTTTGCCTCAGGACAAATTGCAAAAATGGCATCTAAAAGAAACATGTAATATACCATTACAAAATTTAATTGGGCTGTCTTTAAGGCCAGCGCCAGTTACGGACTGCTGGTTAGAGGAAGGTCCCAAATTAGGCAATATTTCAGAGATCACAGAAAAAATAAGCCTGGTTGAGGCTGATAGCATTAGGGATGAGGCTTTGGCTATTTCCTTCAGAATGATTTCTGCCGTTAAAGAAAAGCAAAGTCTGATTTTGATATCACCAAACCGAAAGCTTACAAGAATGGTTTCTGCCTATCTTTCTAATTGGGATATTATTCCTGATGATAGTGCAGGAGTCCCTTTACAGCTAACACCATCGGGTAGATTTCTACGTTTAGTGGTTTCTCTTTTCACAGGAACTATAACAACGACAAAAATTTTCGCAGTATTAAAACATCCGTTAACTCATAGTGGTGGTGATTTTAGAACCGATCATTTAGCTTTTGTTCAAAGCCTGGAACTATTCTTCAGAACCGCCGATGTCAGTATATTTTCTCCAGAAAGTATTTATATTTGGTTACGGGAAGCAAAGAACCCATATGCCTCAAAGTGGGCATCCTGGATTTGTAATATTTTAGAAACGTGTAAGTTACGGGATTCTCATGTTTTTGAGGAAATTCTTGATAAACACATTGAGCTTGCTAATTCTTTGGCTTCTGGTCCAGACCAAAATGAAACAAACAGTTCTGGTGGATTATGGAAACAAAATAATGGCCGCCATTGTTTTAAAATTATTGAAAAAATAAAGGAGGCCTCTCCAATTGCCAGTTCCATATCAATATCAAGATATGCAGATGTCTTTAATTCAATACTGGCTGAGGAACATTTACCAGAAATAAATCCAACTCATCCCAATATTATGATTTGGGGCACTTTGGAGGCTCGAGCGCATAATGCTGAGGTTTTGATTTTAGCCGGTATGAATGAAGGCTCCTGGCCGGCTCCCGCTGAAATAGATCCATGGTTGAATAGAAAAATGCGAAAAGAGGCTGGATTACTCTCTCCTGAGAGGCGAATAGGCCTATCAGCACATGATTATCAACAGTCCGTCTGCAGCTCTAATGTTTTAATAACCAGAAGCACCAAGGATAACGAAGCGGAAACGATACCATCCAGATGGTTAAATAGACTTTTAAATCTATTAAGTGGGCTTTCCGGAAATAATGGTCCCGAGGCAATTGAGAAAATGAAAGGTCGTGGCACAAAGTGGCTAGACTGGGCTAGTGAAATAAAAAACGTTACGCCTACGAAACCAGCAAAAAGGCCTTCTCCCAAGCCACCAAAAGACACACGGCCCAAAAAACTTTCTGTAACAGAGATAAAAACTCTTATTCGAGATCCTTATGCTATCTATGCAAAACATATCTTAAAATTAGGACCTCTTAAGCCATTACATCAAACGGCTGACCCTCTATTAAGGGGAGTTATAATCCACAAAATTTTTGAGCAGTTTGTTAAAAATTGGCAACAAGACGATACATTGCTTGATCAAAAAAAACTGTTATTGAATCTAACAAAGAAGCAGCTAACAGAAAAAGTTGCTTCACCTACAGCCCAGGTTTTTTGGTTTTCTAGAGTTGAAAAAATAGCAGATTGGTTTGTTTCAGAAGAAGCGAGCAGAAGGAATTTGTCCAAACCCATAGCATTAGAGAAGAAAGGGCAGATTATTATCCCAGACCTGGCCTTTAAACTCACTGCACAAGTTGACCGAGTTGATATTAATCAGGACGGTAAAGCTATAATTTATGACTATAAAACAGGTGCAGTACCAAATAAAAATGTCCAATTGCATTTTGATAAGCAGCTTTTTTTACTTGCTTTAATTGTTGAAGATGGTGGTTTTCCAGATATTGCACCTTTGAGCGTTTCTGATGCTTCCTTTGTTGATCTAAGCAATAAAAAAGCAGTTTTTGCCCCATTTGATCAAGAATCTTTGGAAACACATCGCGCCAAATTCCACTTACTAATTAAGAGATATTTTAATCCAGACCAGGGCTTTACCGCAAGGCGGGCTATGTTTCGAATTGAAGATAATTCTGATTATGACGGAATATCTCGTTTCGGGGAGTGGTCTATTGAGGATAAGGCCGAATGAAAAGTAATGACATGGCAACACTCGCTCAGATCCAAGCATCTAATCCATATGACTCTACTTGGCTTTCTGCTAACGCAGGCTCTGGCAAAACACGTGTTCTGACCGATAGGGTTGCTAGATTGCTGCTAGAAGGCGTGTCACCCGAAAATATTTTATGCTTAACTTATACAAAAGCCGCTGCATCAGAAATGCAAAACCGCTTATTTGAGCGCCTGGGTAAGTGGGCTATGCTAGATGACGAAAGTCTGAGAATTAGCTTAACTCAATTAGGCATAGAACAGGGGTTAAATAAAAAACATTTAAGCAAGCTAGAACTCTATTCGCTAGAGCAATTGAGGTGCCAGGAAGCTTAAAGATACAAACAATACACTCTTTTTGCTCATCGTTACTCAGACGTTTCCCGCTTGAGGCAGAAGTTTCTCCAAATTTTACGGAAATAGACGAATGGACCACTCAAGCACTCTGTACAGAAATTTTAGAAAATATATCAACCGATGAGATAGGCTCAGTCTCTTTGGCTAATTTTTCTAAATTTGTGAGTGATTTCAATTTAACAGAACTGCTGACAGATATTTTAAAGAATCGTACTGTTTTGTCTGATTTTAAAAGTCATTCTGAAATCTATTCAGAGTTTGGATTAAATAGTAACGTGTCTTTTGAAGAATGCCTGGATAATCACTTTGATAGCAAAGACCTCAAGCTTATAAAAATTTTAAGAACGGGCATGAAAAATGGTGGTGCCCGAGATAAAGCTTCTGCCAAAAAACTTTTAAGTATAGAATCTATCAATTTAGAATTTATTAAGACCTTGGAAGATATTTTATTGTACAAAGGCAGTACGACAAAGAGGCCCGAATATAGTGCTAAAACAAATAGTTTTGCCTCTAAAGCCGTCCTTAGCAAATTTTTAAATTCTTCTATAGAGCAATTAAATAAATTAGCAGAAAGAATAGAAGTTTTTCGGCAAACAAGAATTTCATATGAAACTTCGGAAAAAATATGCGCTCTTTACGATTTCTCAAGAATTTTTCTAAATCATTATACAAATGAAAAATTGCTTCGTGGTTGGTTAGATTTTGATGACCTCATTTTAAAAACCCAAAACCTTTTGACAGATCCTACGATAGCAGCTTGGGTATTATATCGGCTGGATGGAGGTATCGACCATATTCTCATTGATGAGGCACAAGATACTAGCCCTACACAGTGGCGAATTATAGAAGAACTATCACAGGAATTTTATACAGGAGAAGGTTCTCGAGATAAAATAAATCGGACCCTGTTTGTTGTTGGTGACAAAAAACAATCAATTTATTCTTTCCAGGGCGCGGACACTTTTGAACTTAACCGAATTCAGAAAAATTTTAAAAAACGATTTGGCGAAGCAGCCAAACCTCTAAAAGAATTAAGTTTACAATATTCCTTTAGATCATCTCCCACAATTCTAAAGTTTGTTGATAGCATTTTAGAGAAACCAGAAAAAAAGCAAGAAAGTGAATTAGAAAGCTCAGAAAATCACATATCATTTTATTCTAAACTGCCAGGCCGGGTTGATCTTTGGCCATCTGTAGAAAAGGCGGAGCAACCAAAAGATACAGAGTGGCAAAGCCCTGTAGATATGCCAGGAAAAGAAGATGAAAGGGTAAGGTTGGCATGCCTAATAGCTAGCCAAATTAACACCTTAATATCTTCTCAAAGTTTAATTCCCAAGAGAGCTGGCAATGATTATGTTATGCGTAAAATAAGAGCTGGTGATTTTTTAATACTGGTCCAGCGCCGATCTGTTTTGTTTCATGAAAT
>CACDPP010000022.1:22500-31680 GCA_902554705.1 Paracoccaceae bacterium | reverse complement strand
GGTCAATAAAGCTGAGGCAGGTCCTTTTGTTGCCAAAATGGCAGGAGTAGTGGCCAACAGGCAGGAACGAAAATCAGCGCGAGGCAACCGTTTTGCGTTTCTACAACTCAGTGATAAAACCGGTTCTTACGAGGCGACATTATTTTCAGATGTTTTAGAAAAGTCGAGAGAATATATAGAGACTGGTTCAAAGATTTTAATTACTGCAGAAGCTTCGTTAGAGTCGGATCAAATTAAGTTGTTGGCCAGGTCAATTAGTCCTTTAGACCTTGGTATTTCAAATGTTGACGCAGAAGGAATGAGAATTTTCGTCAATGATGAAAAAGTAATAAGTTCTGTTGCTTCAGTGTTGGATCAATCCAAAGATCAAGTTAAACTTGGGGCCAAAGGTCCAATATACTTGCGTCTCATTAATTCAACTTTGCCCGGGGAAGTTGAAATTGATTTAGGCGAAAATTTCCCCATAAATCCACAAATTAGGGGGGCGATTAAAAGTCTCAGCGGGGTGGTGGAAATTGAAGAAATATAGATATTGTTTAAATCAGCTTGAGTAAAAACTTTCCACCAATAAATTTTCTGCTAAATGTTCAGCCGTAAGGGACGATACATGAGCGATCAATTCAAAATTACTTTGGCACAACTCAACGCAACTGTTGGAGATCTAAAAGGTAATGCCCAAAAAGTAATGACAGCATGGGAAAAAGCACGTGATGATCGAAGTAACATCATAGCATTTCCAGAACTATTTATAACGGGCTATAATCCCCAAGATTTAATTCTAAAACCGGCTTTTCAAAAAGCTTCTGCTGATACGATAAAAAAAATCGCAGAAGCATGTTCGCGAGGTCCAGCCATCGCTGTTGGTGGCCCGTTTTGCGATAAGGAAAGTCTCTACAATGCCTACTATATTCTGTTCGAGGGTAAGATACAGGCAATTATCAAAAAACATCACCTTCCTAATGAAGAAGTCTTTGATGAAGTTCGCTTGTTTTCGTCTGGAAATGTGGATGGACCATTTCAGGTTGATCAAATGCGGATAGGAAGTCCAATATGCGAAGACGCATGGCACACGGATATTGTGGAGACCCTAGCAGAGACGGGGGCTCAAACACTTTTAGTTCCTAATGGCAGCCCATATTACAGGGGTAAAACAGAAATAAGGCAAAATGTCATGGTTTCGAGAGTGGTAGAAAGTGGACTACCTCTTGTTTATCTCAATTTAGTAGGAGGCCAAGATGATCAAGTTTTTGATGGGGGATCTTTTGTCCTAAACCCTGGTGGCGAACTCGTTTTGCAAATGCCTCAATTTGAAGAATACATTGCAACCTGCGTCTTCAAAAAATCTGCAGACAGCTGGATGGCTGAGCCAGGGCACAAATCGCGTATTCTTGATCCTTTAGAGTCAGACTATTTTGCCATGGTAATTGGATTACGCGACTACTGCAAAAAAGCAGGTTTTGATAAAGTTGTTATAGGCCTTTCTGGAGGAGTCGATAGTGCTCTAGTAGCAACTATAGCTGCGGATGCATTGGGTCCACAATCTGTAAGAGCAGTGATGCTTCCATCTGAGTACACGAGCAAAGATTCGCTTGATGATGCTGCTGAATTATCTAAAAATTTAAATTGTCGTTATGACTATCTTTCAATCGAAGAAGGCAGGCTGGCAATTTCCGAAACACTTTCAGATTTATTTAAGGGAACAGAGCCTGACTTAACTGAAGAAAATATCCAATCCAGATTGCGAGGGTTATTGTTAATGGCAATATCCAATAAGTTTGGTGAAATGTTGCTCACCACAGGAAATAAGTCAGAAGTTTCGGTTGGCTATGCCACTATATATGGCGATATGGCCGGTGGTTATAATCCAATCAAGGATCTTTATAAGACACGTGTGTTTGATATCTGTAGATGGCGTAATGAAAATACCAGGCCTTGGATGAAGGCTTCTGGTTTGAATGTTATTCCGATAAACATAATTGAAAAACCACCCAGTGCTGAGTTGCGTCCTGACCAAAAAGATAGTGACAGTTTGCCAGACTATTTTGTGTTAGATGGAATATTAAAAATCCTCGTTGATAAAGATGGAACCGTCGAGGATTGTACTAATGCAGGGTTTAGAGAAGAGGACGCCAAGCGTGTTCAAAGGTTACTATTTATAAATGAATATAAACGCTATCAATCTGCACCAGGGACGCGGTTAAGTAAGCGTGCTTTTTGGCTTGATAGGCGCTATCCGATAGTGAACAGGTGGAGTGAATAGTTAATTTTGCTCAGCCATTCAATACGATGAAATGAATGAATGCCGTCGTTATGTAGAAAATGTTTTAATACTTTCAATGAAGAGGGGCGCTGTCCAAGGTGCAGTTCACCTTTGGTGGTATCACATAGTGAATTGTTTGACCTCAATATCGCCCACATGGATTGTGACGCATTCTATGCAAGTGTTGAAAAGCGAGATAATCCAGATTTAGCAGATAAGCCGGTAATTATTGGAGGTGGGCGACGGGGTGTTGTTTCTACTGCTTGCTACATTGCTAGAATACGTGGTGTAAAATCAGCAATGCCTATGTTTAAGGCTTTGGAAAAATGTCCAGATGCAGTAGTTATCCGGCCTCGGATGAAAATATATGCTGAAATAAGTCAACAGATTAGGGCAATGATGAATGATATTACACCCTTGGTCGAACCCTTGTCTCTTGATGAAGCTTTTATGGATATGTCTGGCACTCATAAATTGCATGGAGCCCCACCAGCAGTAATGCTCGCAAAGTTAATGGATAGGATCAGTGATAACTTAGGTTTGACAGGGTCAATTGGACTTTCACACAATAAATTTTTGGCAAAGATCGCTTCAGATCTTAACAAACCAAATGGGTATTCAATAATTGGTGAGGCAGAAACCAGTTCTTTTTTAAAAGACAAATCTATTCGTTTGATATGGGGCGTTGGAGCTTCAACGCAAAAGTCACTAGAAAAATCTGGTATAAGGACTTTCCTTGATTTGCTCAGGTGGGACAGAAAAGATCTAGTCAGTAAATTTGGATCTATGGGCGATCGTTTGTGGTTTTTAGCAAGAGGTCAAGATGCCCGGGTTGTGTCGAATAGTGACCGAATTAAGTCTATTTCTAATGAAACAACCTTAAATGAAAACACAAGTAATATACGCGTATTAGAAGGGCATTTATGGAGGCTTTGTGAAAAGGTTTCATCGAGGGCGAAGTCGAAGGGGCTGGCTGGAACTATCATGATTTTAAAATTAAAATCATCAAATCATAAAATAATAACAAGAAGGGTGACTTTACGAGATCCAACATATCTGGCGGATGTCCTTTTTCGTTCAACTTATCCTTTGATGGAAGCAGCGATAGAAAATGGGCCATTTAGACTTGTCGGTGCGGGTTTGTCGGGCCTTTGTTTAGCAAGCCAAGCACAGCGTGAGCCAGAACTCTTGGACGATGGAGCTCTCAACCGAATTAAAGTTGAGCGTGTTACTGATGAGATTAGAGAAAAATTTGGAGATGAGGCAATGATAAAAGGCAGATCGCTCCTTTAATCATTCAGCGGCAATTTTGTCTGACTTGCAAATTAATGATGAAATTTGAATAAGCGCAGGGAAGAGTTGCGATTTCAATTTCTCAAATCCAGAATTTTGCAATATTCGCTCTTCATCCATGTACAGAGAACGATCAATTTCTAATTGAATGGCATGGGTTCTATCTTTAATTTTCCCATGATGTTTCGTTATAAAAGCGCCGGCGAAAGGCGTGTTTTTTGCCACTCTAAAACCGTGTTGTTTTAAAATCGAAACTATTAGGTTTGTGAATTCAGGATCACTTGACATGCCGAACCTGTCACCGACAACAATTTCGGGTGCCTTTATGAAAGATGACCGTGATGAAACAGCTTCGTGTGGCATTGAGTGCATATCTATCAATAAACTTTGGCCGTAAATTGACTGAGCCCTTTTGAGGAGACTTGAGAGGTCTTTGTGATAAGGTTTCCAATAATACTCTATTCTTGATTGCGCCTGTTCCAAGCTGAGCTTGCCTCGGTAAATTTCTTTTCCATGAGAAACAACGCGTGGGATTACACCCAATCCAGATGAAATTCGTGGGCTTCGTATATTATTTTTTATTCCGCTTATTAAACCAGGGTCTAATTCGTCTGTTGAGCGGTTCAGGTCTATAAAGGCCCTTGGTGCATTTGCAATTATTTTAGGTGCCCCATATTTTTCAATGCCATCGATCAATTGGTCCAAGAAAGCATCTTCCGAAGATCGAATCGATATTTTGTCCAATATTGATTGGTTTAAAAATGACACTCCATAGTCTCGCCCAGAATGCGGCAGTGCGAAAACAACTCCAGAGGTTAGAGTTGATGGCTCAACTATAGTATGCTGTCTAATATCGGTAAAAATATTATTCATACTTCAAGGTTAGCTCAAAAGATAATAAATCAAAAGCTCTTGATGTCTGTTTAATGTAATATTATAGACCGGCTATCGGCGCGGTCATCCCGCGCCCCTTTTGTTGGGGTGCTTATAGTTCGTCGGTTTGGGCGGTTAGCTCAGCGGTAGAGCACTACGTTGACATCGTAGGGGTCACTGGTTCGATCCCAGTACCGCCCACCAGTTGAGCTCGTCTGAGCAAAGTAAAGGTGCTTACTTGCACCGCGAAAAAAAAGGAGAACCTAATGAAGGTTAAAAATTCACTCCGTTCGCTGAAGCAGCGCCACCGCGACTGTCGCGTTGTTCGACGCCGCGGACGTATATACGTAATCAACAAAACTCAAAGACGTTTCAAAGCTCGTCAAGGTTAAGCTATTAGCTGTTGATCTCGGTCAAAATATTATGGGCTGCTGCCTTAGGGTCAGAAGATTTAATTATTGGCCGACCGACTACAATATGATTTGATCCATTTTTGATAGCATCACCGGGCGTGGAAATCCTTTTTTGATCTCCTAACTCAGCACCCTCTGGTCTAACACCAGGAGTTACAATTAGTTTATCTGCAGAACTAACGAGGTTTCTAATCCTTTTGCTTTCCAAGGGAGAGGCAATTACACCGTCAGCCCCTGCCTGAAATGCCCGGTCCGCTCTTTCAACTACTAAATCACTAATGTTGCCAGGTTTGTACATGTTTGCGTTTAAATCTTCACGATCTAGCGAAGTTAATATTGTTACAGCAAGGATCTTAAGATTTGAATCTGCCGCGCCTTCTTTTGCAGCTTTAACCACATTGGGGTCACCGTGAACTGTTAAAAAGTCTAGTTCGTATTTGGCTATGCCTTTGACGGCTGCCTCAACTGTAGCCCCAATGTCAAAAAGTTTAAGATCTAAAAAAATCCGTTTGTTGTGCTCCTGTTTCAGCTCATCTGCAAGAGCGAGGCCGCCTCCAGTTAACATCCCTAGGCCAATTTTATAAAATGAAATAGTTGCACCCAACTTGTTAACAACATCCATGCCAACAATTATGTTTGGAACATCTAAGGCAACTATTAAGCGATCATCTGACATACTGTCCTCAAATTAGAATATTCTATGTTGCTTGTTTCAGCGAACTTTTTTGGCGTCAAGCGCGTATCATAGATATTCGAGGAGATTTTGAATTTTGAGGCTATCAGCGCCCTATCTTGAAATTTACTCACACAATACCCAATTCAAAGGTGAGGTTGTAGTGATTATGCTTAGCTCAGCTATTACAGACAGCGCTTGAGAGAAGGAGAAAAACCATGGACTTAAATAAGTTCACGGAGCGAGCAAAGGGCTTCGTCCAAAATGCGCAATCGGTGGCAATTCGTGAAAATCACCAGAGGCTTTTGCCCGAACATTTACTCAAGGCACTAATCGATGATGAACAAGGCCTTGCAGCGAACCTAATTTCCAATTCGGAAGGAAACATAGATGAAATCGCGCTTTTTTTAGATTCACTATTAGAAAAGCAGGTTAAGGTGAAAGGCAATGTCCAGCCATTTGCAGATCCCTCATTTTTAAAAGTTTTGGATCAGGCAGAAACACTTGCCCAAAAATCTGGTGATCAATTTGTTGCTACCGAAAGATTATTAACGGCACTTGCCATGATCAAGTCTGGAGCAAAAGAAGTTCTACTTTCAGCAGGGATGACTCCCCAAAAAATTAATAGTTCGATTAAGGCAATGAGGAAAGGTCGTACGGCAGATAGTGCTAGTGCTGAAGATAATTATCAAGCTCTCGAAAAATATGCCCAAGACCTAACGCATGCCGCGCGTGAAGGAAAAATCGACCCTATTATAGGCCGTGATGAAGAAATACGACGAGCTATGCAAGTTCTCTCGCGGAGAACAAAAAACAATCCTGTTTTGATAGGAGAGCCGGGTGTTGGAAAGACTGCTATTGCCGAGGGAATGGCATTAAGAATTGTAAATGGTGATGTTCCAGAATCATTGAGAAATAAAAAATTAATGGCACTTGATATGGGGTCTTTAATTGCCGGTACAAAGTATCGCGGTGAATTTGAAGAAAGACTAAAATCCATTTTAATTGAAATCTCTGCTGCTGCTGGCGAGATTATTTTATTTGTTGATGAGATGCATACCCTTGTAGGCGCTGGGAAAACCGAAGGGGCGATGGACGCAGCAAATCTGATCAAACCAGCGCTGGCTCGTGGAGAGCTTCATTGTATAGGGGCTACTACTCTGAATGAATACCGTAAATATGTGGAAAAAGATGCGGCTTTAGCTAGGAGGTTTCAGCCTGTTATGGTTTTGGAGCCAACGGTAGAAGATACAATATCAATCCTCAGAGGCATCAAGGAAAAATATGAATTGCATCATGGGGTAAGAATTTCAGACTCAAGCTTGGTGGCCTCTGCAACTCTTTCAAATCGTTACATTACAGATCGTTTTTTGCCTGATAAGGCAATTGATTTGATTGATGAGGCAGCAAGCCGCTTAAGAATGCAAGTTGATAGTAAGCCGGAAGAGCTTGATGCATTAGATCGAGAAATTCTACAAAAGCAAATAGAGGTGGAAGCTTTGCGATTAGAAGAAGACGCTGCCTCTAAGAAGCGCCTATCGTCTTTGGAAAAAGATTTAATCGACCTACAAGAGCGCAGCACTGAGTTGACCGCAAAGTGGCAGGCTGAAAGGGATGAATTGGCTGGTGCCCGCGATCTAAAAGAACAGTTAGAAAAAGCACGTGCAGATCTCGATATTGCGAAGCGTTCTGGCAATTTGGTCAAGGCTGGCGAGCTTTCGTATAGCATTATTCCAAAACTTGAAAAACTACTATCAAATGCTGAGGATAAAGAAGCTGATGGTAAAATGGTTGAAGAGACAGTTCTTCCTGACCAGATCGCTTCTGTTGTTGAGCGTTGGACTGGCATCCCAACAACCAAAATTTTAGAAAGCGAACGCGAAAAATTGCTCCGCATGGAGGACGCGCTGGAAAATAGAGTAATAGGCCAGAGAAAAGCTGTTCGTGCACTTGCTAATGCCGTACGCAGGGCGCGCGCAGGCCTAAATGATGAAAATAGGCCGCTGGGTTCATTCTTATTTTTAGGTCCCACAGGTGTTGGTAAAACCGAGTTAACGAAAGCCGTAGCAGAATTTTTATTTGAAGATGAAACTGCAATGATGCGGGTGGATATGTCCGAGTTTATGGAAAAACACGCGGTTGCACGTCTGATTGGAGCTCCTCCTGGTTATGTGGGTTATGACGAGGGTGGGATGTTAACGGAAGCGGTTCGGCGTAGACCCTATCAAGTTGTGTTATTTGATGAAGTTGAAAAGGCACACCCTGATGTTTTTAATATTTTACTTCAGGTTCTTGATGATGGGGTGCTTACTGATAGCCATGGCAGAGTGGTCGATTTCAAGCAAACACTCATTATTTTGACTTCTAATCTTGGAGCGCAAGCGCTTAGCCAATTGCCCGAGGGGTCAAACTCATCTGATGCTAAAAGAGATGTGATGGATGCAGTGCGAGCCCATTTTAGGCCAGAATTTTTGAATCGTCTTGACGAAATATTAGTTTTTGACAGGCTCATGAGAGAGGAAATGTCGGCAATTGTTGATATTCAGCTCAATAGATTAGCGAAACGTTTGAATTCCAGAAATATTCAAATTGATTTGGATTTGAGTGCTAAAGCTTGGTTGGCAAATGAAGGCTACGACCCAGTTTTCGGTGCGCGGCCGCTTAAAAGAGTAATCCAGAATGCAATACAGAATCCCATAGCTGAAATGTTATTATCAGGTGATATTGATGATAATGACACAGTTCATATAACAGCGGGTTCAGATGGGCTCATCGTAGGTGATCGGATCGGGTCGTCGGGTATGACGCCTCCTGAAGATGTTGTTGTTCACTAAAAATTAAATAAATTTTTTGGGATGACTAAAAACCTGATGCTTTTCGAGAATCTGAAATTAGAATCTGTGACTCAATACGTGGTGATATTCTAATGATTGCTGACTAATTCTGGGGCCTGTGTAACTTTAGAGAAAACTGAGTGACAAATGAGTCATATTATTTCTTAAGTTTTTTCGCTTAAATTATTATTTTTAATTAAAAAAACCCCATATAAATATGGAAAAAAAAGACTTGAAATAAGATTTTGATAAAAATCTGTTTTTTTTATTAAAAAAAGGGGTTGCGAGATACGGTAGTAATGGTTAGAAGCCCCTTCACCGGCAACGTTTCGGCGTTTGTTGGTTTGGTTGGAACAGTAAAGTACTATTTTGACTTAATAAATTCAGAGGTGTTGATCGGCGGTGAGCGCGAACTTTAAAGCGCTACGGTCCGGTTTGTGTCTTTGGAACGCTATTTGAAAATTTGGAACACAGAAGAGATATGTGGGCAGTTTGGTTCTTTCGATGGATCATCTTCTGCATATCGCGCTACTAGAGGCAACTCGATGATGTAGTGTCAGCTTCACTGTTTGTCGGCTTTCGGTAACTTTGGTTACTGATGCAACAAACAGTTTTGATCGGTTTGAACAACCGATCAGTGATGTGCAGAGGTTCGAACGTCAAGGATAAGCATTTATGCTTTTCAACTTGAGAGTTTGATCCTGGCTCAGAACGAACGCTGGCGGCAGGCCTAACACATGCAAGTCGAGCGCGCCTTCGGGCGAGCGGCGGACGGGTTAGTAACGCGTGGGAACGTGCCCAGATCTACGGAATAGCCACTGGAAACGGTGAGTA
>CACDPP010000022.1:0-20000 GCA_902554705.1 Paracoccaceae bacterium | reverse complement strand
GAAACAGTACCTGAAACCGAACGCCTACAATCAGTTGGAGGGGCATATGCCCTGACAGCGTACCTTTTGTATAATGGGTCATCGACTTGGTCTATCTAGCAAGCTTAAGCCGTTAGGTGTATGCGCAGCGAAAGCGAGTCTTAATAGGGCGTTGAGTTAGATGGATCAGACCCGAAACCGAGTGATCTAGGCATGACCAGGATGAAGGTAAGGTAACACTTACTGGAGGTCCGAACCCACACCTGTTGAAAAAGGTCGGGATGAGTTGTGCCTAGGGGTGAAAGGCCAATCAAACTCGGAGATAGCTGGTTCTCCGCGAAATCTATTTAGGTAGAGCGTCATCCGAATACCCCGGGGGGTAGAGCACTGGATGGGTAATGGGGCCCCACAGGCTTACTGATCCTAACCAAACTCCGAATACCCGGGAGTACTAGATGGCAGACACACTGCGGGTGCTAACGCCCGTAGTGGAGAGGGAAACAACCCTGACCTCCAGCTAAGGCCCCTAATTCATGGCTAAGTGGGAAAGCAGGTGAGACGGCCAAAACAACCAGGAGGTTGGCTTAGAAGCAGCCATCCTTTAAAGATAGCGTAACAGCTCACTGGTCTAAATAAGCTGTCTTGCGGCGAAGATGTAACGGGGCTCAAGCCATGAGCCGAAGCTGAGGACATCGTAAGATGTGGTAGCGGAGCGTAGTGTGACATAGATTCTATCCTCTTTAGTCGTCTTTGACGGCCTTGGAGGATCGAGAATCTTTCTGTGAAGCCGGGCTGTAAGGCATCCGGTGGAGAGATCACTAGTGAGAATGATGACATGAGTAGCGACAAAGAGTGTGAGAGACACTCTCGCCGAAAGTCCAAGGGTTCCTGCTTAAAGCTAATCTGAGCAGGGTAAGCCGACCCCTAAGTCGAGGCCGAAAGGCGTAGACGATGGGAACCAGGTTAATATTCCTGGGCCAGGAAGATGTGACGGATCGTGAAGGTTGTTCACCCTTATTGGATTGGGTGGGCCGCTAATCGGTTCCTGGAAATAGCCTTCCATAAGATCGTACCCTAAACCGACACAGGTGGACTGGTAGAGAATACCAAGGCGCTTGAGAGAACTATGTTGAAGGAACTCGGCAAAATACCTCCGTAAGTTCGCGAGAAGGAGGCCCAGTTTCTACGCAAGTATTGACTGGGGGCACAAACTAGGGGGTGGCGACTGTTTACTAAAAACACAGGGCTCTGCGAAGTCGCAAGACGACGTATAGGGTCTGACGCCTGCCCGGTGCCTGAAGGTTAAAAGGAGATGTGAGAGCATCGAATTGAAGCCCAGGTAAACGGCGGCCGTAACTATAACGGTCCTAAGGTAGCGAAATTCCTTGTCGGGTAAGTTCCGACCTGCACGAATGGCGTAACGACTTCCCCACTGTCTCCAACATAGACTCAGCGAAATTGAATTGCCTGTCAAGATGCAGGCTTCCCGCGGTTAGACGGAAAGACCCCGTGCACCTTTACTACAACTTCGCACTGGCATCAGGCACAACATGTGCAGGATAGGTGGTGGGCTTTGAAGCAGTAACGCCAGTTATTGTGGAGCCTCCCTTGAGATACCACCCTTGTTCTGCTTGATGTCTAACTGCGGTCCATTATCTGGATCCAGGACCCTGCGTGGTGGG
Organism: Paracoccaceae bacterium; assembly: GCA_902554705.1. GTDB lineage: Bacteria > Pseudomonadota > Alphaproteobacteria > Rhodobacterales > Rhodobacteraceae > Salinivivens. Next base: position 18,339 of record CACDPP010000022.1, on the reverse strand, counting down.
TAGTTTGACTGGGGCGGTCGCCTCCTAAAGAGTAACGGAGGCGCGCGAAGGTTGGCTCAGAGCGGTCGGACATCGCTCGTTGAGTGCAATGGCAGAAGCCAGCCTGACTGCGAGACTGACAAGTCGAGCAGAGTCGAAAGACGGCCATAGTGATCCGGTGGTCCCGCGTGGAAGGGCCATCGCTCAACGGATAAAAGGTACGCCGGGGATAACAGGCTGATACTGCCCAAGAGTCCATATCGACGGCAGTGTTTGGCACCTCGATGTCGGCTCATCTCATCCTGGGGCTGGAGCAGGTCCCAAGGGTACGGCTGTTCGCCGTTTAAAGAGGTACGTGAGCTGGGTTTAGAACGTCGTGAGACAGTTCGGTCCCTATCTGCCGTGGGTGTAGGATACTTGAGAGGAGTTGCCCCTAGTACGAGAGGACCGGGGTGAACGATCCACTGGTGGACCTGTTGTTGCGCCAGCAGCAGTGCAGGGTAGCTATGATCGGACAGGATAACCGCTGAAGGCATCTAAGCGGGAAGCCCCCCTCAAAACAAGGTATCCCTGAGAGCCGTGGAAGACCACCACGTCGATAGGCCGGAGATGTAAGCATGGTAACATGTTCAGTTGACCGGTACTAATGGCTCGATAGGCTTGGTTTGATCCAGTAATAATCAGGTTACTAATCATAACCAAAAGTCATACACACACGATTTGGACATTCTGCCTTTAATAAAGGTAGTGTTGATACTTATCTATTTATTCGGTTTGGTGGCCATAGCACGAGTGAAACACCCGGTCCCTTCCCGAACCCGGCCGTTAAGCACCGAAGCGCTGATGGTACTGCATCTTAAGGTGTGGGAGAGTAAGTCACTGCCAAACCTAATAAGTAGATAAGATCTCTCTAAACGATTACCAAATGGCGCGGGATGGAGCAGCCCGGTAGCTCGTCAGGCTCATAACCTGAAGGTCGTAGGTTCAAATCCTACTCCCGCAACCAAAAAAATAACTTTACTAACCTTGTATCTGTTTTGGTAATACACCCTGAGCATTTTTACTTTTCGAAGTGTATGAAACTTTAGAAAATAGGTTGTTTGTGTTCTTTAATTTTCAAATTCGAACTTAAATACGTCGCTTATTTCTCTATTAAACACTCGAGCAATAAGGAAAGCTAACTCAAGCGTAGGATAATATTTTGCTTTCTCAATAGTGGCGATAGTTTGGCGTGTTACGCCCACTTTACTTGCAAGAGTATTCTGGGACATTTCGTTTGAAGTGAAACGTAAATGTCTGATATTGTTCGTGATTTTAGGTCTGCTTTGCATTTTACAAGCTCATACGGTAGCGGGCTAATTTTGCCACCTCTCCAGCGAGACCTCCCAATGAGAAGCAAAACATTAGCAAAATGAGACAATCTATAGGTTCGTATCCAAATTTAAGACCTAGAATAAGTACGATAAAACCCGCTCCTATGATGGATAAAGTGATTTTATCACCAGTCGATGCAATCGCCTTGTCCCGTTCATCCGATATGAAATTGTAATCTGCTTCGCCCAAAATAACCTTTTCGATTACTGAGAAAATGACAGTTCCTATGACGGTCAAACCAATGCCGGCTACAATGGCAATAATTATGATCCAAAAAACGGTTTCTGCCCAAATTTGAATAGCTGTTGGACCTTCCATAAAACCCTTTGAGTAGAGATCCTTTATTTCGAGAATTAGCCAAATATTGATAGCAGTGCCAATAATAATTTGAAGGATGGTATTTTTTTCTTCATGAGACATTTTTTGAATCCAGATGTTAAAAATTATTTACATAATGTTAAATATTTTTAACATATATAAATGTCAATATCCTTATTGTAACTACTGATTATATTTTTACAGTACAGTCCGAAATACTTGCTAGAAAGTCAGCGCCTCAACAATGCAGTCAAGCCCATCAGTGAGGGCGGCTGGACCGGGTTGTAGAATAAGGGGAGATTTGATTTCTTTGATGCGTCCGTTTTGGATAGCTGGAATACTATCCCAGCCAGGACGGTTTGCAATTTTCTCTGGTCGAACTTTCTTGCCGCACCATGATGCGAGGATTACATCCGGGGCAGCCAAGATAACTTCATTTGATGTGACAAATCGATCTTTTGCTGCGGCTTGATTGGCGTAATTGGGAAAGATATCAGTACCGCCGGCAATTTCTATAAGTTCAGAGACCCATTTAATACCAGAGATCATAGGATCGTCCCACTCCTCGAAATAAACCCTAAGAGGTGGTCGGCCCTCTACTTGGGCTCTAAGGTTAGCCAATCTAGATTTGTATTGGTTTACAAGTTTGAGAGCGCGATCCTTTTGGCCAATGGTAGCTCCAAGATGTTGAATCATCGCCAGTATGCCAGCAATATCTCGCTGATTGTAAGTCATTACTGTTACACCAGCTTGGATTAATGAAGAGGCAATTTCTGCCTGTAAATCAGAAAATGCCAGGACAAGGTCAGGAGATAAGGCAAGAATTTTGGGAATATCGGCCGATGTGAAAGCTGAAACACGAGGCTTTTCCTTGCGAACTTGTTTAGGACGAACGGCATAGCCTGATACCCCGACAATTCGATCTTGCTCACCTAGTAAATAGAGGGTTTCCACCGTTTCCTCTGTAAGACAGACTATGCGTTCTGGTGGATATATCTTCATTCTCTTACGGGGTTTCCTTTTAAAAACCGCTAATTGGTTTATAAATATTCAATTCATTTGGTATCTGCACAACAAAAAGAATAATTCCGTTAGGGGTTTTTGAAACTAAATTAATTTAGTCAGACTTATAATAACCTACAACGTCACCTTCTGTCGTTACGCCTAAACCGTTCAATAGCCTGTTTACATAATTGAAATACCCAATGATCTGATTAGCCTCCAAAATCTCGCCGTCACTAATTCCTTCTTCTTTTAGCATATCCACATCCGCCTTACACATCTCGTTAGGCGAAAGGGTAAGTTTTTCTGCATAACGTAGGAAGGCAAGCTGTGATCCACTAAAAACTTTCTCGGGAGCACGAATTTTAAATGCGGCTTCAACCTGTTCGGCTTTTTGGGGATCTGACATAAGGTGACAGGCATTCGCCCAATGGTTTGCATAAGAATAGGGGCAATTATTTAGTGTCGATACATAAGAACTGATGATTTCTTGAAACCACATCGGAATAGTATTTTGATCATCATGAAGGCAGGCCCTGTATAGAAAAACATGACCGTTCATGGTACTAGGTCGTAAAGAATGCACCCGCATGACATTATCAACAGTTCCGTGTGGTGTTCTTGCAAAGTCTAGTGCTTTTGTTAGCGTTTCATCCGCATCCTCATCTGAAATCATTTTTATCCATGCAGACATGATATTCTCCTTCCCGATTAAATGGTCTAATTTTAGCGCAGTATCCAGATACTAAACTAATTACTATTCTCTTCATCAATCAATCGCTGTAATTTCAAGCGAAACAGCTTTGCGCCCGCGTCTAGCCCAAGATCAATATTAGGTGTTTCCATCTTAGCCATCCCTTTTTGGACAGCTTCCAGGATAGTTTTGTCCTCCAAAAATGCCATCCGAGCGCCAGCATTCATCTTCTCTGATATTGATTTATCTCCAGGATCTGTGTTGCGATGTTGGAACCAGATATACTGTGTATTGTATTCATCAACTGGGGTCATGAAATTGTATGAAATATTTACATAGGTTTTATCTACCTCAGGTTTATCGGGACCTCCGGTACCAGGTGGAGTGTAAACTGACTTATTTAAAGCTATACCGGGAATACACATTTCATAGTGCTGCTTGCGATCACAGTTACCTTCAAATTTAAGTAAATCTTTATAGTAGGGTGATGGAGGTTGATCATAAATCCATCTGGAAACAATCACACCATCGTCTGTCTTTTCTAAATCAAGCGGTTGGTCGTCAGTTCCTCCTCCAGCAAAGGAGGTTACATGAACCCATGCAACATGGCTAGGATCCAATAGGTTATCAACCACCCAGAGATAATTACACTCTATGGGGAGCATTCCACCATCTGTGTAGCCCCAATCAGGATTATCAAAATTCTCGATATTAAATATATCATTCGGGTTTGCTTTATCTGGGTCACCCATCCAAATCCAAAGTAGGCGATAGCGATCAATAACTGGGTATGATTTCACTACTGCACGCTTTGGAATGTTTTTTTGTTGAGTTGGAGCTGCAACGCAGGAGCCGGAGCCATCAAAAGTTAGACCATGGTAGCCACAAATGACCTTGTCTTCGTTCAATTGCCCTAAAGATAGGGGAAGCTTTCGATGTGGGCATGCGTCTTCTAGTGCTACTGCTTGACCATTTCTTTGGCGATAGAAGACAATATCTTCGCCTAAGATTTTTTGTGCCTTTAATTCATTTTTATAGTTGTCGCTCCAGCCAGCAACGTACCAGCAATTTTTTAAAAACATCGCCTAATTCCATTTATGTTTTGTAGAGCCGTCCTTAGTATGATGCATGAAACACTAATACGACAGTTGGTTTTAGTCTATAGCTGTCTAGTGATGGTTGAAGGCAAAATGCAATACAGCTTTATGTGATTGGGTATAGCGAAAAAAGAAGGTTTTTCAGTCTTCAAGTAAGATGTCAATTGAAAGACAAAAGCCCTTTTTTACTCAGCCCTATCTCCTGAGCAGGATTTGAGAAAGCGCTTGCAAGTGATGGATATTCAGCAAGTAGATCTTTTCCGTTTGGTAAACGTTCAGGGTGCAATCTTCCAGCATCCCAAATCTTTTTGCCATCCACTGAAATGGTGGGGTCAACGATATTTAGTGAAATTTCACCAGGTGGATTTTCACCGCATGTATGAAAGTGTAATAGCCGTGGATTGCCAAAAGCTGATCCGCTCCACCTTTCGAAACTCTTGGATGCTGGAAATTTAAATGAGCATGATGGGTGCATGCCAGCATGCCATGAGTGCACATAATTAGGATCAATTCCATATTTTTCGGCGACAAAATTATAATGATTTTTTGCTGTAGTTATATCTGCTGCATCGCCACGAAAATCTGTTATTTTATTTCCGGAAAACTCAACAAACAAAGTTTTTTTAAATTCGCAAGCATAAGGTTCGTAATACTGTGAACCGGTTCCAACCAAAAACCCATTCTGAGCGATGCAACCATCAAAATTTACAGCCGGTAAAGGAGAAAAAATTGACATTGGGAAACGCTTCATTGTCACGTCAACAGGTTCTTCGTCAAAATTTTTAACGTATCCTGCAAAATCGCTTCCAGCAGGGCAGGTCACGTGAATAGCATCGGCTTTCATCATCACATTATTTATCATTACCTTTAATGCTTCAAAACCTTTGTAATCAGCCATTCCAAATTCTGATGAAAATGTATCGCTATCTATGGCATAGCTTATGATCTTATTGTTATTTTGTGTATCCGTACGAAACCTAATTTGATCCCCTAAGCGTGCTATAAAAAGAGTATGATCTGCCGATGAAGTGGCTTCAATCAAATCTGCGGTTGGAGCTTTTACGTCTGGATCAAACCCAATCGGGAATAACTCAACCAGAAACCCAAGTGCTTTCGCATGGTCTGAAATCAGACAGTGTAGGTTCGCGTCATAGTAATCGTAGCCCATTTTTTCATGGACAATTAGAAGAGTATCGCCAGGCTTACCCTCCGCACATTGAAATAGTAGGTTTTCAACAGCTGCTCTCGCTTTTTTGTCAAACTGATCCATGAAATTTGTCCTCTAGTTCTAGCTTCGATTATTAACCTAGATTTAAAAATTTAATAAGCTGCGTTTTGCTAAGCTTGTAAATTTGCCTTTTCATTTACAAGATAAAATTTTGTAAATTATAGGTCTAAGCAGAGAATTGATCGAAAGCTTCAAGGGCTTTGGCGCTGTATGAAATAGAGGGCCCGCCTCCCATATAACTTATCATTTCCAGAGCTTCACAAAATTCATCGCGGGTTGTTTCAAGTCGGACAAGCGAGTTTACATGATAAGCTATGCAAATTTCGCAACGAGTTGAAATAGCAATTCCAAGCGCAATAAGCTCCTTGGATTTTTCACTAAGCGCCCCATTTTTTTTTGCAGCCTTCCCCATAAGGCCAAAACCTGCAAAAACATCAGGTGCGACGCTCTGATATTTGCCAGTAGTTTCTATCGCTTCATCAAGCAATGCATGCCAGTTCATATTGTACCTTCCTTTTCTTTAATTTGAGCGTCATAACATTTTCATGAAACTTGAAGAAATGACTTGGTATGAAGTGCAGACACATCTCCAGGAGTCTAGAGGTATAATACTGCCAACCGGATCCGTTGAGCAGCACGGGCCACTGGGATTGATCGGAACAGATTCTATCTGTGCGCGTGAAATCGCTTGGGCAGCAGCTGAGCGCTGTAGTGCGATTGTAGCTCCAGAAATTAGCTATTCTCCAGCACCTTTTAACATGAGCTTTCCAGGAACTGTGTCCCTTACACCTGCGGTTTTTGAGAGTGTAGTCAGAGACGTTTTGACGAGCTTGGCCCATCATGGGTTTGAGCGCATTTATATTCTTAATGGCCATGGTGCAAACCTTAGCATTCTTAGAGATTTGGAAGAAAGTTTTCAACAAATGGTACGTGTAAAAAGCTGGTGGGATTTTAAACCGGTCAACATATTGCGAGACCAATTCTATGGTGACTGGGAGGGCATGCACGCGACCCCATCTGAAATTGCTATTACACAAGATACGCATCGCATAGTAAGGATAGATGATCTTGCTCCACCAGAAAAACTTTCTCCAGACTACATAGCTGCTCACGCCGGTGATAAACATGGCCCGCCTGATGCTCATCGTGAGAGTTTTCCTGATGGACGTGTTGGATCACACTCAGGTCTTGCCAAGGCTGAACATGGCAAAAAATTGTTGAAGGCGGCTGCCCATGCCGTTGCAGAGGATTGTCTAAGCTTCTTTGAATGATCATTTGCTTTCATCGGCGCCCATTTTACGTTCCAACCAGCGTACGCCAAAACTGATGATCAACACTAAAACCAGATACTCAAGAATAAGAAGCGTATATATTTCCAATGGTCGGTATTCCGTCACAACTAATTCGTTCGCACGTCTTGTGAGTTCTTGCATTCCTATAACAGAAGCAAAGGCGGACATTTTTACGATATAAATAAATTGATTGGCAAGTGGCGGTAGAATTCGTTTGATAGCTTGAGGGAGGATTACGTATCGCATTGTTTGTGAATAGTTCAATCCAATTGTTTTAGCAGCTTCAGTCTGTCCCTTATTTATGGACTGAATTCCTGAACGATAAATCTCAGCAGTAAAGGCGCTATCTGAAATAGCCAGCGTGATAATTGCTCCCCAGAATGCATCAATATTTGCATTTATACCCATTGATTTTAAAACGACTGGCAACCCGTAAAAGACCCAAAATAACATTGGTAGCAAAGGAATGGCCCTAATAAATTCGATGTAAATACGTGAGGGCATACGGAGCCATCGGTTGTGTGACATGCCAGGCAAAGCAACGATTAATCCAATGCACATAGATAGAACAGCAGCAATGATTGAAAGCAAAATCGTGGCACCAAAGCCATTTAATAAAAACCGAATATTATTGTAGCCTTGCTTGGTTGTTGGGTCGATAACGTACCAGCCCCATGTTCCACTAGAAGCGCATCCAGCCAGCAGAAGGCACAAAAAAAGAATTGAGAAGGTGCGTATGGTCATAATCAAAACTCCTAATGTTGCAGAATCTGATTAAGAAATGTTTTGCATCGATTTGTTTTAGGGGCCTCAAAGAAATCTTTTGGCGCACCCATCTCGATGATTTCTCCTTTGTCCATAAAAACCATACGATCTGCTGCACGTCGGGCAAAGCCCATCTCATGAGTTACAACAATCATGGTCATTCCGTCTTCAGCTAAATCAACTATTACATCTAGAACTTCCGCAATCATTTCAGGGTCTAATGCAGATGTAGGTTCGTCAAACAACATAATCTTGGGTTCCATGCACAATGATCGGGCAATCGCAACGCGTTGCTGTTGGCCACCGGATAGCTCACTGGGTTGCTTATGCGCTTGCTCAGGAATTTGAACACGCTCTAAAATGCGCATTGCACGTTCTTCTGCTTCAGATCTAGATAATCCTCTAACTTTAGTTGGGCCTAACGTGAGGTTCTGCAAAACACTTAGGTGGGGAAAGAGATTAAACTGCTGAAATACCATACCCACTTCAGCACCGATCGCTGCGATGGATGCCTTGTTTTGACTAAGCTCTATGTCGTCAACAGTTATCTCACCCGAATCATGGTGTTCAAGTGAGTTAATACATCGAATCAAAGTTGACTTTCCTGATCCAGATGGGCCGCAAATCACAATTCGCTCCCCGTGGGAAACATTAAGGTCTATATCTTTGAGTGCCTGGTATGACCCAAACCATTTGTTAAGGCGCTTTATTTCAATTGCTTTTGCCATATTTTGCTTTAATTAACCTTGCCACCAAGCTCAGTGTCGTGATTATTTTTGAGGTTTGTCAACTCTAATAATTAAGCTTGCTTTTGTGCGAGATAGACTGAAAGATGCTCGCCATAACAACATCTAGAGTACGTTGACAACCAAAGATGTCTACTCAGAGAGGAACACAGATGAAATTATTTAAAAAACTTGGCCTTGCCGCTGCTTTAGTCACTTCGTTGATTGCTGGTCAGGCTATTGCTCAATCCGCACTTGACGAAATATTAAGTGATGGGATTCTCAAAGTTGGTACCACGGGTGACTGGAACCCCATGAGCGTACGAGATACTGCCACTAATAAGTATGTTGGCTACGACATTGATATCATGACAGAGTTAGCGAAGGATTTGGGTGTAGAGCTTGAATTGGTGCCTACCGATTGGAAAACGCTTGTGAATGGTGTTGTCGCTGGGAAGTACCATATGACAGGATCTGCATCGATCAGTCCACCACGGCTGAAAGCCGCTGGATATTCTGATAGTTATATATCAGTCGAAATTCTCCCTTTCACTACAGCCGATAAAATTGGTCAATTTGATAGCTGGGAATCTGTGAATAAAAGTTCAGTGAAAGTTTCTACGACCTTAGGAACAACATTTGAAAAACTTGTACGTCAGTGGTTTCCCGACGCTACTATAAACGTGGTAGAGGCTCCTGCACGTGGATATCAGGAAGTACTGGCAGGCCGCGCCGATGTGTTTATCACATCAAATATTGAAGGTTCTACCCTTGTTGAAAAGTTTCCAAATGTGCGTCAGATTCCAGTGGGTGCAGCCAGAGCGCCAACGCCTATTGCAATGCTACTTCCGCAGCGTGACCAAGTTTGGATAAATTACGTGAACAGCTGGATCGAGCTAAAGAAAGCAAAAGGATTTTTTGAAGCAACGGCTTCGAAGTGGGGTCTTTGATTAAACTCTTGAAGCATTGAAAGTTTAAAAGGCCGGTTTTGCCGGCCTTTTCATTTCATAAGTTATTATTCTGCTTAACTGCTTGTCAAAAGTTGATATCCCGGCGTTGTTATGGTCTTCACCGTTGTGATAGGGGCTCCATCAATCCAAGTTGACCGTTCAATTAACAGCAGGGCATCACCAATCTTTGCTCCAAGCATTTCAGACATTTTTTGGTCGGCTGATATGGCATAAAACCGAAGGTCGCATCTGCTGTAAGGTCTGTTTAGAACCAACCATTCATTTGCACTTTGTATTTTCAGGTCTACATCACGAATTTCTGGTACGGTATCAAGGCAAACCCACCTATCTTCCAGCATGTAGGGACGGTTATCCGATAAATGTAGTGCCTCGATCCTTAACATTGAAACTGGTGAGGTTAATTCAAATGCGGCAAGAACAGTACGCGGCGCAGACATTTCTTCTTGCATAATCAGTTGATAACCATATCGACCACCTTTTTTTTCCACTTCATGGCGAGTGATAGGTATATCGAGGGTAGCGCGAGTGACTGGTTCGGGGTGCACTCGGGTTCCACCCTTGCGGCGGCGTTCTACGAGGCCAATGTCGGATAGGTCCTGCATTGCGCGTTGAACCGTGGACCGTGCGCAATTCAGCTGGTTGGCAATATCGGCGTCACGTGGGAGACGATCACCGGGTCCATAGCGCCCGCTCAGGATCTCATGGTGGATCTCATCTCGCACATACTTCCATGACAAGCGGTTGGTTATCTTCATATCTCTTGTCCGAGTTGTTTAGATACTTTGACAAATTGTTTAGTGATGCGTTCGTGCTCAACATGTAACCCATCCTGCACCATATGACGTCCGGCGCTCCACACATCGCTGATACAAGTACGCCCCCGTCCCGAAAATATGAGACTATCCAGAAGCTTGTCACCCGAGCGATTGCACAAAAATTCATTGTCGGTTGAAATAGCGATGAGGTCAGCAAATTGTCCCTCACTTATGGAACCCGACTGACGGCCAGCCGCTTGTGCCCCTGCCTGCGTCGCCGCTTCGAACAGAATACGACCAGTCGAGCGATCTGATGTTGCCATGGCGGCTCGGATTCGGTTGCGCAGACGTTGCGAATACTCAAGCGTTGCTAGTTCTTCCCAAAGGGCAATATGGATATTGCTATCCGATCCAATACCAAACTGCCCGCCGGCTTTGTGAAAATCCGTTCCATTAAAGATCCCATCACCTAGGCTTGACTCGGTGATGGGGCAAAGCCCCGCCACGGCGTTTGTCGAAGCTAGATCCTTGGTTTCCTTTTCTGTCATTTGAGTGCAATGAATAAGGGACCAGGTACCGTTAACGTCTGCGTTATCGAGCAGCCACTCAGTGGGCCGTGCTCCGAAATGTGCTTCGATTTCATCGACCTCGGCTAGTTGCTCGGCAAGGTGCATGTGAATTGGGCCATGGGGACAGATTTCAAGAATGTGAGTAAGTGCTTCTGGTTTGACGGCGCGCAGCGAATGTGGTGCGATGCCAATGGCATAATCTTTAGGGGCTTCCATCATGAGTTGGGCACTTTCATCGTGAAGCCTTGCGAACAAGTCTAGATCGCAGCCAAACCGCTTCTGCCCACCACTTAAAGCCCGGCCGTCGCAACCACCCTGCATGTACAAGACTGGAAGCAGTGTTAGCCCGAGCCCTGTGTTCTGAGCTGCTGCCGTGATCCTTTCGGCCATCTCGGGTAGATTGGAATATTTCTGCCCGCCGATATCATGGTGTAGGTAGTGAAACTCCGCCACTGCGCCATAGCCTGCCTCGAGCATCTCCATGAAAACTAATTCCGCTATTGCCTGCACCTGTTCCGGTGTAAGGCGGTCCAAAAATCGGAACATAAGCTTTCGCCATGTCCAGAAACTGTCTTGCGGATCGGGACCGCGGGTTTCGGTTAGCCCTGCCAGAGCACGCTGGAAGGCATGACTGTGCAGGTTGGCTGGGGCAGGTAGAAGTAAATCTACAGAGTAGTGATCCTTTGGCAATCCGTTAGAAACCTGAGCTATGCGACTGTCTTCGACTTCGATACAGAGATCTCTGACCCAACCTTTGGGTGTAAGGGCAAGGTGCGCATGGACTTTTTGCACTGGTCTTCTCCATTGACATTTTAAGTAGCTACATATTACCGTTAAGTAGGTTAATTCACAAGGAGGAGTGAATGCCGAACCGTCTGCTCATCAAAAATGTATCTATCGCTAAAATGGATGAACCGGATGACGGATATGGACTTATAACGCATGCAGCGCTCTTGATTCAGGACGGTAAAATTGAGTGGCTTGGCTCTGTTTCGGATATTCCAGCTGGCCTGGGTGATCCCGAAGAACTGGATGCTTGCGGGCGTTTGCTGACCCCAGCCTTGATTGATTGCCATACCCACATCGTTCACGGTGGCAACCGCGCACGCGAATTTGAGATGCGACTTGAGGGTGCTAGCTATGAAGAAATTGCACGCGCTGGGGGTGGTATTATCTCAACGGTCACTGCAACGCGTGAAACCGATGAAGCCGCATTGCTCCAAGATGCGCTTAAACGTGCAGATTCTCTGATTGCCGAAGGTGTTAGTTTGATCGAAATCAAGTCTGGTTATGGGCTCGATGTGGAAACAGAACTTAAAATGCTGCGCGTTGCGCGGGCCATCGAACGGGAACGCTCGGTGCGGGTTGTGACTTCATTTCTCGGTGCACATGCCGTGCCTAAGGGCGCAGATGCTGATTTCTATATTGACAAAGTTTGTATCCCCGCATTGGAGGCAGCTCATAAAGAAGGTCTAGTAGATGCGGTGGATGGGTTCTGTGAAGGCATAGCCTTCGATACTGTCCAAATGGGGCGTCTTTTTGAGAGAGCGCGGCAGCTTGATATTCCAGTCAAACTACACGCCGAGCAGCTTTCCAATATTGGTGGTACCAAGCTGGCGGCAAGTTACAATGCGCTATCTGTAGATCACGTTGAGTATGCAGACAAAACGGATATTGCCGCCATGGCAAAGGCGGGTAGCGTGGCTGTTTTATTGCCTGGTGCATTCTATACCTTGCACGAAACGCAAAAACCCTTAGTTGAGGCTTTTCGCTCTGAGAGCGTGCCAATAGCTGTCGCCACTGACTGGAACCCGGGCTCTTCCCCAATGGGGTCCTTACTCCTGGCCATGAACATGTCCTGCACGCTGTTTGGCTTGACCCCGGTAGAAGCCCTTGCGGGAACAACTCGCAATGCGGCACGAGCGCTTGGACTTAAGGATTGTGGCATTGTCGCCCCAGGAAAACGTGCCGATCTGGCAATATGGGATGTGCTTGAACCTGCAGAACTCAGTTATCGTTTTGGCGTAAATCCATTACATCGTCGTATTTTTGGAGGTAGGCTTTGACATTTCAACTCACTCCGGGTTCAGCAACTTTAGAACAATTGGAACGCATTTGGCGGGAAGGGCTGCCAGTTGGTCTCGGGAAAAATGCTCGCAAGGCTATTGATGCGGCCGCGCATGCGGTGAAAAAAGCCGCTGCTGGTGATGCTGCGGTCTATGGTGTAAATACCGGCTTTGGGAAGCTCGCCTCGGTTCGGATCAAGCCAGCGGATACCGCTAAGCTTCAACGCAATCTAATTCTAAGTCACTGTTGTGGTGTGGGTGAACCTCTGGACGTAAAAACAACGCGGCTCATGATGGTACTGAAGCTCTTGTCCGTTGGCCGTGGTGCATCCGGTATCCGTTGGGAAACTATCGAGCTGTTACAGAACCTTTTGGCTAGCGGAATTACTCCATTGATACCAACCCAAGGTTCCGTTGGAGCCTCTGGTGATCTAGCTCCGCTTGCCCATATGGCAGCGACCCTGATTGGGGAAGGAGAGGCTTTATTTGAAAGCCAGCGCATGAATTCGGCAAAAGCTCTTGAGTTGGCTGGGCTGCAACCGGTGGTTCTAGGCCCAAAGGAAGGACTAGGTCTTATAAACGGTACCCAGTTTTCTACAGCTTGTGCGTTAGTGGGATTATTCGAGGCGATCCGCAATGCAGAAAATGCTGTAGTAATTTCCTGCCTGTCTACGGATGCAATCATGGGGTCTACAGCACCCCTTGAACCTGCCATGCATAAATTAAGGGGCCATGCCGGGCAGATTGACGTTGCTAGTGCTATGCGCAGTATAATGACAGGGTCGGAAATCCGTGAAAGTCACCGCGACGGCGATACACGCGTGCAAGATCCCTATTGCATAAGATGTCAGCCGCAAGTTACTGGTGCGGCGTTGGACCTTCTACGTTTTGCTGGAGGGACATTAGAGATTGAAGCGAACGCAGTTTCAGATAACCCATTGGTGTTGGTCGAAGAAGATAAAATTGTCTCAGGTGGGAATTTCCATGCTGAGCCTGTGGCTTTTGCGGCAGACCAAATCGCGCTAGCCGTTTCGGAGATAGGCGCCATTGCCCAACGCCGGGTTGCTCTTATGGTTGACCCAACACTTAGCTTTGATCTGCCGCCGTTTCTAACTCCTGAACCAGGTATCAATTCGGGATTGATGATCGCTGAAGTCACCACAGCCGCACTAATGAGTGAGAACAAGCATCTCGCGAATCCGTGCTCAACGGATTCGACCCCCACCTCAGCCAATCAGGAAGATCATGTTTCGATGGCTGCGCATGGTGCGCTTCGTTTGGCCCGTATGAATGATAACCTAAATGTTATTCTGGGAGTTGAGATTCTATGTGCAGTGCAGGGTGTGGAATTCCGTGCGCCGTTACGCACAAGTCGGACCCTTCAAAACGCTATTGCTGTGCTTCGCGATCGCATCCCCGCCCTTGAAGATGACAGGTTCTTGTCTGGGGATCTCACAAGCGCCGCAGAACTAGTTAAATCTGGTGAGCTTGTCGATGTTTGTGGGATTGTTGGAACACTGCTTGAGAGTGTGGAATAGTGCCGGTCGAAGTCATTAGGGGGCACAGCCCAGTTATTCTTGGAATGCCTCATACAGGCACCGATATGCCCGTTAGAATCTTTGACCAACTGACACCAATAGGTCAGACACTGGGCGATACGGACTGGCATATTCAAAGGCTGTATGACGGGCTATTGCCTGGGGCCACTGTCGTGAGGGCTACGTTCCACAGATATGTAATCGATGCAAATAGAGATCCCAAGGGTACTTCTCTTTATCCAGGCCAAAATACGACGGGGCTGGTGCCTATGACAAATTTTGACGGAGAAGCGCTTTGGTATGCACCACCGGATGATGCAGAAATCAAAGCGCGTCGACGTGATTATCACGTTCCGTACCATGATGCTCTTTCGGTCGAACTGGAACGCATTCGTGCGCTCCATGGTGTCGCAATCCTTTATGATTGTCACTCAATTAGATCCGAAATTCCATTTCTGTTCGAAGGGGTTTTACCAGATTTCAACATTGGAACGAATATAGGGGTAACTTGCGATCCTGCGATTGAGACTGCCGTGGTTGGAATTTGTCACCGTGCGGAAGGATACACCAGTATTCTTAATGGCCGTTTCAAGGGTGGTTGGAGCACCCGCAATTATGGCCACCCGTCTAAGGGCTTGCACGCTATACAGATGGAATTGGCCCAGAGCACGCATCTACAAATGGAAAAACCGCCATTTTCCTATGACCTTGAGAAAGCTGAAAGTCTGCGACGCCATCTGCGCCAGGTTCTTGAATCAGTACAAAACATTGCATTCGACTTAAAGGGACAGTCATGACTAATACACGCCACAACCTTCGCGACATTTATCCACCTACTGGTACGGAGATTACGACTAAGAGCTGGCTGACCGAGGCCCCCATGCGGATGTTGATGAATAATCTGCATCCAGACGTGGCGGAAAACCCGCATGAACTTGTCGTCTATGGAGGTATTGGCCGCGCTGCCCGTACGTGGGAAGATTTTGATCGCATCATTGCGGGCTTAAAAGACCTAGAGGCCGACGAAACTCTAGTGGTACAGTCGGGCAAGCCAGTGGCCATTGTCCAAACTCATGTGGATGCTCCACGAGTGCTGATTGCTAATTCCAATATTGTGCCCCATTGGGCCCACTGGGATCATTTCAACGAGCTCGATAAGAAGGGCTTGATGATGTATGGTCAGATGACCGCTGGGTCATGGATTTATATTGGCACTCAGGGAATAGTACAGGGCACTTATGAAACCTTTGCCGAGGCTGGACGTCAGCATTTTGGCGGTAATTTAAATGGCAAGTGGATACTAACTGGCGGTCTGGGAGGTATGGGAGGAGCGCAACCTTTGGCTGCAGTCTTCGCTGGGGCTTGCTGCTTAGCGGTTGAATGCAATTCTGATAGCATCGACTTCCGCCTACGCACCAAATACCTTGATGAAAAGACAGACAGCCTCAATGAGGCACTTGAGATGATCGACCGATGGACCAAGGCGGGTGAAGCAAAGTCGGTGGGACTTCTTGGCAACGCTGCTGATGTCTTTCCTGAAATTTACCGAAGAGGCGTGCGCCCCAACATCGTTACCGACCAGACAAGCGCTCACGATCCGATCAATGGTTACCTGCCTCAGGGCTGGAAACTGGCAGAGTGGCGTGAAAAGCGAGAGAGTGATCCGAAGGCAGTCGAAAAGGCAGCACGCGCCAGCATGAAAGTACACGTCCGAGCAATGGTGGATTTCTGGAATGATGGAGTGCCAACTCTGGACTATGGAAACAATATCCGCCAGGTGGCTTTGGACGAAGGGTTAGAAAACGCCTTTGCCTTTCCTGGTTTCGTACCCGCCTACATCAGACCACTATTTTGTAGGGGAATCGGGCCATTCCGCTGGTGTGCTTTGTCAGGCGATCCTGAAGATATCTACAAGACCGATGAGGCGATGAAAGAGCTTTTCCCTGAAAATACTCACCTTCACAAATGGTTAGATATGGCCCGAGAGCGCATTAGCTTCCAAGGCCTACCAGCACGCATATGCTGGATCGGGCTAGGGGACCGTCATCGTGCTGGACTGAAGTTCAACGAGATGGTCGCCAGTGGTGAATTAAAAGCCCCGGTGGTAATCGGCCGGGACCATTTGGACAGTGGATCGGTAGCCAGTCCTAACCGTGAAACTGAGGCAATGAAGGATGGCTCCGACGCGGTCAGCGATTGGCCTCTGCTCAATGCCTTAATCAATACTGCCAGTGGTGCGACCTGGGTAAGCCTGCACCACGGGGGTGGCGTTGGGATAGGGTTTTCCCAACACGCTGGCTTGGTGATAGTGGCCGATGGCACGCCGGAAGCAGCAAAGCGGCTGGAACGCGTGCTGTGGAATGATCCAGCTTCGGGCGTCTGGCGCCATGCGGATGCAGGTTATGAAGATGCCGTGCGTTGCGCTAAGGACCACGGGCTGAGATTACCTGGCATACTCGGAAACTAAATACTAATCAGGCTAATTGTTTTTTTTAGAGCCAAGATTCTAGAGCCAAGTACATAGATTTGCGCGAGTTTTTTCTTTAAGAAATGAACGATTTTCGATACCATCAGATAAATTTTAGGAGAATTGTCATGCTGACGGTAGAACAGACGGATTTTTATGAACAGAATGGCTATCTGATGGTTGAGGACGTTATTACCAAAGACCAGCTAAATAAACTTCAGGACATCACTTATGATTTCATTGAAAGTTCTCGGCAAGTTACAGAGAACGATGATGTTTTTGATTTAGATGAAGGACACAGTGCGGAAACTCCTCGTCTTACGCGCATTAAGTTACCCCATAAACAAAATAAGTATTTTGATGACATTCTTAAAAAATCTGGCGTAACTGAAGTTTTAAGAGATCTCTTAGGTGATCATGCGACGCTATTAACTTCCAAATTGAATACCAAGGCTCCGGGCGGCGGTATGGCAGTTGAGTGGCACCAAGACTGGGCATTTTACCCTCACACAAATGATAGCTTGTTGGCGTTCGGTTTAATGTTGGAAGATGTAAATCTAGAAAATGGGCCTCTTCAAGTGATACCAGGATCGCATAAGGGTCCAGTTTTAAGTCACCATCATAATGGCATTTTCAGTGGTGCGATTAATCCCGACGATCCGGATTTTCAACGTGAAAAAATAGTAACACTTACGGGCAAGGCGGGGAGCATGACGGTGCATCATGCCCGCACTCTGCATGGATCAGCGCCAAACCAAAGTGATCGGCCTCGATTAATTCTATTCTATGAAATTGCCAAAGCAGATGCTTGGCCAATTCTGGGAGCGACTTCGTACTATCATGCTTTAGGTCAAAGTAAATTTTGGGATGATTTGCAAGATCGCACTATTATTGGCACGCCGTGCGTGGAACCGCGTGTTGAAAATGTACCTGTCCGTATGCCTTTACCGCCTGCAAAAGATGCCTCATCCATATTTCAGACCCAAAAGTCTGGGGGAGCCAAAAGCGCATTTATGTGATTAGGCTTAAGGAAAGATTAAAGTCTCGGTTCTCATTCATCAAGTGGGAGAAACTTTATAAAAATTGCCAATAGGAGTAATCCAAAAATGAAACGTATATATGATTTCTCGAGAAAACCAGCAAAACGAAATTACACAATTTCGGACCTTCAGAATCTTAAAATAACAGGCCAAAAACTATCCATGGCAAATCCTCTTAATGCCGATGAAATCAGGGCCTGTAGAGACGCAGGTATTGATTTATTCGTTTGCGGTATGGATCAGATAGATGATGTTCGCTCAATTGCTCCAACTCACTTCTGCCGTGTAGGCTCAAAGTGGGCACAGTTTGACTCAAACGAAGAACTTATGGCTGATGCCTTTGAAGCGATGCGCCGTGGTGCGGATATGTATTACACATTGAGATCACTTGATGCGGTTGAGAAGATGACACGCGAAGGCATACCGGTGCAGAGCCATATCGGACTTATACCTACTTTC
>CACDPP010000021.1 GCA_902554705.1 Paracoccaceae bacterium | reverse complement strand
CCAGAATTAGATGTCGTAAAAATATCCGGAAATGACGGATGATACCGTTGACCTCAGCACTTTCATATGTTCCGCTGGTTTATGTTTATGTGGTGGGAATTTACTGTTTCTAACACATATGGTAATTTATAAGCGTGTCACACAGGGAGAATGAGATGACGCAAGACAATAAAATCCACCCAGCGGTGGAAATGTTCAAAACAGAATACGAAAATGGAGAAATGAACCGCCGTGAATTTATGGCAAGAGCCACTACTCTAGGTGTTACTGCAACTGGCGCATATGGACTACTAGGTGCAGCTCAACCTGCGTTTGCAGGCGGCCACATGAAAAGCGGTGGTACACTACGAATGCAAATGGAGGTTAGAGCTCTTAAAGATCCACGAACTTACGACTGGACTCAGATAGCTCACAGTACAGCTGGCTACCTAGAATATCTTGTCGAGTATAACAACGACGGTAGCATCACTCCAAACTTATTGGAAAGCTGGAGTGCTAACAGTGACGCATCACAATACACTCTTAATGTGCGTAAAGGCGTTAAGTGGAATAATGGGGATGACTTCACTGCGGATGATGTGGCGCGCAATATCGAAATGTGGTGCGATAAGGCGGTTGAGGGTAACTCTATGGCTGCACGGATGTCATCACTTGTTGATCCCGACACAGGAAAAGCTGGAGCCAACGCAATAAAAGTTGTTGATAGCCACACAATACAATTAACCTGTAACAGCTCAGACATTACAATCATTGCAGGTATGGCCGATTATCCAGCTGCAGTCGTTCATAGTAGTTTTGATCCAGCCACGATGGCGTCTGGTTCTGTTGGTACAGGACCATTTGTTTTAGAGTCGCACGAAGTAGGAGTTAAATCCGTTTCCGTTAAGAACGAGGGCTTTGACTGGTGGGGATATTCTGCAGGCAGAGAATGCCCGTTAGACCGTATTGAATACATCGACTACGGGACGGACCCAGCGGCATGGTTAGCAGCAGCAGAGGCTGATGAGGTTGATTGTTTCTATGAAAACGTTGGCGAGTATGTGGATGTTATGGAAGGCATTGGATGGGAAAATTCAGAAATTGCTACTGGATCAACTATTTTGATCCGACCAAATCAAACAACTCCAGACGCTGACGGAAATACTGTTTATGCTGACAAGCGCGTCAGACAGGCGTTAGCCATGGCAGTTGATAACAACATTTGTCTTGAATTAGGTTATGCCAATAAAGGTGCGCCAGCCGATAATCATCATGCTGGTTCCATGCATCCAGAACACGATCCATCGGTCGGTCGCCTTCCATATGACCCTGCGAAAGCAAAAGCACTGATGGCCGAAGCGGGTATGGCTGATTACGAGCATGAGCTTATCTCAATCGACGATGACTGGCGTAAAAATACGACAGATGCAGTAGCAGCCCAGCTTCGTGACGCTGGAATTAAGGTTAAAAGGACCATCCTTCCTGGATCGACCTTTTGGAATGATTGGGCAAAGTATCCTTTCAGCTCAACAAACTGGAACCACCGACCATTTGCTGTTCAAGTTTGGGGGCTAGCTTATCGTTCTGGTGAAGCTTGGAATGAAATGGGGTGGAGCAATGCCGAATTTGATGCGTTGTTGGCAGAGGCTAATTCTATAGCCGATGCGGACAAGCGTCGTGCAGTTGCTGGTAAATGCCAGGCATTAATTGCAGAAGAAGGTTGTACCATTCAACCGTACTGGCGGTCTCTATATAGAAGTCATTCTTCTAGCACTGTATGTGACATGCATATAGCCTATCACGCGCACGTATATAAGTGGGGCTTCAAAGCTTAAAACTTATTAAACTGTTATGGCCGCGCTTTAATTTAAGCGCGGCCTATTTATTTTTAAAATTGAGAAGATCGTTATGGGGCAATTTATTTTAAGACGAATAGGCTTAATGCTTATCACTTCGATTTGCCTTACTTTTATTGTATTTTTTTTAACAAACTTATTTCCCAATCTTGAAAAACTAGCCAAGACACAAGGCAATTTCAGAATGTCTGAGGCAGAAGTTACGTCTTTTTTAGAAGATCGAGGTTATTTACAACCCTTGCCCGTTAAATATGGACAGTGGCTTGGTGTTCTGCCCGGATATATCATTGAAGGTAAAGATGGGACTATACGAGGAAAATGTATTAAGCCGGGGATGCAGCTAAAAGATGCAACAAAATTTTGCGGTGTTTTACAGGGAGACTGGGGTTTTTCGACTGTATTCAAGGACGATATAGGTAAATTAGTATTAATAAGGTTGTCCCTCACCGGCAAATTAATGTTCTGGGTCATGCTTCTCATGATACCAAGTGCATTAATTATAGGCATATTAGCAGGTATGCGAGAAGGCAGTCGCACTGACCGAACACTGTCAACAATTTCCATAACAACAACTGCCACTCCGGAATACGTTTCAGGTGTTATTTTTATCGCTGTATTCTCGTCAACAGCTTTTGGATTAAAGTGGTTCAAAGGAACAGCTACCAAAGCAATGGAGGATGCAAATTTTGAGAACTTTTTTCTACCAGTTCTAACGATCGCTCTCTATGGCATGGGGTACATTGCCCGGATGACAAGGGCATCGATGGCAGAGGTAATGACAGCTCAATACATTCGAACAGCTCGTCTTAAAGGTGTATCTTTTACCAATATTGTCATGAAGCATGCTCTCAGGAACGCTTTAATTGCGCCTTTCACAGTGATCATGCTCCAATTTCCTTGGCTTTTGAATGGGGTTGTAATTGTTGAGACTCTTTTTAATTATAAAGGTTTTGGATGGGTCTTGGTTCAAGCTGCCGGAAATAATGACATTGAACTTTTACTCGCCGTTTCAGCAGTTTCGGTAGTTGTTGTTTTATTAACTCAACTAATTTCGGATATAGGTTATGTCTACCTCAATCCTCGCATCAGCGTTACGTAAAGGACTGATCATATGGAAGCATTAACCTGGGCAGGAATTTTATCACGAATGTTCTATCAGTTAATTCCAGTTTGGATTGCTATGATAGCTATGTTCTCTCTTTCAATTTATTATAAAAGAAACCTGGGCCTATATGGCAAATTATTCGATAGCAAAATAGGTATGATTGGCTTTGCTATTGTGATGTTTTGGGTGTTTGTTGGCTTTTTTGCCGGCGCATTGGATATGATTTCAACGCATGATCCACTTTCGCAAGTTTCTGGTATGAAAAATAAAGTTCCCGGCACGCCTTTTAGGGGTGCTGAAGAAGGCGACTATGCTTTTTATCTCCTAGGCGGGGATCATCTTGCACGCGATGTTTTCAGTAGAGTCATGGATGGTGCATCAATAATTATTGTGATTGCACCATTAGCGACATTATTTGCTTTTATGGTTGGAATTACCTTGGGCTTACCTGCTGGGTATTATGGTGGAAAACTAGATACACTTTTGTCTTTTCTAGCGAATTTGATTTTAGCATTTCCTGTTATCTTATTGTTTTATTTACTGGTTACACCTGAAATTAGAATGACGGGTCTCCCCCAATATATGGCCATTTTTCTCTTTAGCTTCCCGATTTTATTTTTTGCTGTTCTCATAAATACGCGCTATTATATTGAGCCACAAAAACGTAATGTTCTAATGTTTATAGTGGTTGGTATATTAGGTTATTTATATATCTCTCTGATTAATGAACCTGGAACCAAAGTGACTCTATTTAATGCAATAGACGGATTTGACGTACCAGGAGGATTACTTACTGTTTTTGTTTCCGTGGTCTTTGTAAATTCCCCGACGGTATTCCGCATTGTAAGAGGACTAACGCTAGATATTAAAACGAGAGATTATGTGTCAGCAGCCCAAACGAGAGGTGAAGGAGCTTGGTATATTATGCTCTGGGAAATCCTACCCAATGCAAGAGGACCCCTAATAGTAGATTTTTGTTTAAGGATCGGATACACAACTATCCTTCTGGGCACTTTAGGTTTTTTCGGCTTAGGTTTGGACCCCGAAAGTCCAAACTGGGGAGCTACAATTAATGAAGGTCGAAAGTTGCTTTCGATATATCCTCACCCTGCGCTGCCACCAGCTTTTGCATTGCTGAGTTTAGTTTTGGGTTTAAACTTACTAGCTGATGGCTTGAGGGAAGAAAGTTTAAAAGATTAAAACAGCACGCCGTCAGGTCTTGCTGCAAAAAAAGAGAAGCTTATGAGTAAATTATCTCACTATGGTGGCCCGATCCTTGAAATTGATAATTTGTCAATTTCATTTTTTACTAGGCTGCGAGAAATACCAGCCGTTATGGATTTTTCGGTAGCGGTTCAACCTGGAGAGGCTGTTGGCTTAGTTGGCGAATCTGGCTGCGGAAAATCAACTGTCGCCCTAGGCGTTATGCAAGATCTTGGCGTAAACGGAAAGATTGTTGACGGTTCAATAAAATTTAAAGGCCAAGATTTAGGAAAACTATCTCCTGAAGTCCTTAGAGATATTCGTGGTAATGAAATTGCAATGATTTATCAGGAACCTATGGCATCTCTCAATCCGGCCATGAAGATTGCTAATCAGTTAATGGAAGTTCCTATGATACACGAAGGAATTTCGAAAGAAGAAGCCTATAAGCGAGCACTAGAGGTAGTTAATGACGTTAAACTCCCTGATCCAGAAAGAATTTTAAAATCTTTTCCTCATCAGCTTTCTGGAGGTCAGCAGCAGCGTATAGTTATCGCAATGGCATTAATGTCAAAACCGTCACTTTTAATATTAGATGAACCAACTACCGCTTTGGATGTAACTGTAGAGGCAGCGGTCGTCGATCTCGTAAAGGATCTCGGAAAAAAATATGGTACTTCGATGCTATTTATTTCCCATAATCTGGGACTGGTTTTGGAGACTTGCGATAGAATTTGCGTTATGTATTCCGGCGAGGCTGTTGAAACTGGATCGATTAAGGATGTGTTTAATCAAATGCAACACCCTTACACGCAGGCATTATTTCGATCAATCCCACTTCCAGGTGCCGATAAAAATGCTCGCCCACTTATAGCAATACCTGGTAATTTTCCACTGCCCCATGAAAGACCAGAAGGATGTAATTTTGGTCCTAGGTGCACTTATTTTGAGCCTGGTCTTTGTGACACACAAGTAATCGAGATGGCAGAAATAGTAAAAACGGACAGGCATGCAACCCGCTGTTTAAAATATAAAGAGATCGATTGGATGGCATTAGGGGCCAAAGCAGAAAAAACTGACAATGTTGAACCAGGAGATGTGATCCTAAAAATTGATAATCTTAAAAAATATTATGAAGTCGCTGCAAACGCTCTTTTTGGGTCAAGTGGTAGCAAAAAGGTTGTAAAAGCTAATGAAACTTTATCCTTTGAGGCCAGAGAAGGTGAAACTCTGGCTATAGTTGGAGAGTCAGGCTGCGGAAAATCAACCTTAGCCAAAGTTTTAATGGGGTTGGAAACCGCTACAGATGGCGCTGTACTTTTGGATAATAAATCGATTGGCGATACGCCTATAGAAAGCCGAAATACTCAAACGGTAGCAGACATTCAAATGGTTTTTCAGAACCCTTTTGATACATTAAACCCTTCTATGACCGTTGGTCGACAGATAATTCGTGCATTAGAAATTTTTCGATTTGGTAAAAGTGATAAAGATCGCAGCGAACGAATGTTAGAGCTTCTCGATCTGGTAAAACTTCCTCGAGCTTTTGCCGAAAGAATGCCAAGGCAACTGTCAGGTGGTCAAAAACAAAGAGTGGGTATAGCAAGAGCTTTTGCGGGAGGCGCAAGAATAGTTGTAGCTGATGAACCAGTTTCAGCTCTCGATGTTTCAGTTCAGGCTGCAGTAACTGATTTGTTGATGGAAATTCAAAGAAATGAAAAAACAACCCTTTTATTTATTAGCCATGATCTTTCAATCGTTCGATATCTTTCGGACCGAGTGATGGTGATGTATTTGGGGCATGTTGTTGAACTAGGAACGACTGATCAGGTTTTTTCACCCCCTTATCACCCTTATACTGAGGCTCTTTTGTCAGCAGTTCCTATAGCAGATACGAGCGTCGAAAAAGAGCATATTGTTCTTGAGGGCGATATTCCATCGGCAATGGACCCACCAAGTGGTTGCCCTTTTCAAACCCGCTGTCGATGGAAAAAAGATGTGCCAGGCGACTTATGTGAAAAGGAAATTCCACCTCAGCGGGATATAGCAATAGGTCATCAAATAAAGTGTCACTTGAGTGAGACCAAGCTTTCGAAAATGACGCCCGTTATAAAACTTGCAGCTGAATGATTTTTGGTTGATTTTGCTAGTTTTAAATTTTGTAAAGATTATAAATGCCTCAGAAATAAGATTCGAAGGGAATTAAAATGGCTGGCTCAGTAAATAAAGTAATCATCTTGGGTAATTTGGGTGTAGATCCTGAAGTCCGCAGTTTTCCAAATGGTGGTAAAGTTTGTAACCTTCGCATCGCGACTTCGGAAAATTGGAAAGATAAAAACACGGGTGAAAAAAGGGAAAAAACAGAGTGGCACTCCGTTGCCATATTTTCTGAGCCCTTAGTACGAATTGCCGAGCAATATTTAAAAAAAGGCTCAAAAGTCTACATCGAGGGACAATTAGAGACTAGAAAATGGCAAGACCAATCTGGCCAAGACCGATATACGACTGAAGTTGTCCTAAGACCCTATAACAGTACGCTGACAATGTTAGATAGTCGAGGAGATAACAGTTCGCAGGGGGGATATATTGGAGGGTCCCACGAGAGTAATTATTCCAGTGACGCTAATGACACTTCATCAAACTTGGGTAACGACACTTCCAGCCCTTCGGCAGCTCAAGACTTTGATGATGAAATACCGTTTTAAGTACATAGTTTAGAGCTATTCAAACTTAAGTAGGCTTAACTTATAACACTACTCATGCAGCACCAGTTGCTTGGTGAGTTGTTCTTCGGGAAACCAATTCGTCTGCAACAAGAAAAGCCAGCTCGAGAGATTGAGAAGCATTCAACCTTGGATCGCATGCTGTATGGTAACGGTCTGAAAGATTTTCGTCAGTAACCGCTCGAACTCCACCAGTGCATTCAGTTACGTCCTGGCCTGTCATTTCAAAATGAACTCCTCCAGGTATTGTTCCCTCTGCATTATGGATTTCAAAAAATTCTCTAACTTCTCTCAAAACACTTTCGAAAGGTCGCGTTTTATATCCTGTAGATGACTTAATTGTATTGCCATGCATAGCGTCACAACACCAAACAACATCTGCTCCTTCCTGTTCTACAACTTTGATCAATCTTGGAAGGTGATCACCCACGCTACCTGCTCCAAATCGAGCTATTAAGGTAAGCTTTCCTGCTTCATTTTCAGGATTCAGTTTGTTCAAAAGAACTTTTAAGTCTTCTTCGGAAGTGGTAGGGCCACATTTCAACCCTATCGGATTTAATACTCCGCGAGCAAATTCAATATGAGCACCATCTGGTTGACGAGTTCTGTCCCCAATCCAAATCATATGACCTGAACCTGCAAGCCAATTACCTGACGTTGAATCTAAACGGGTTAATGCTTCTTCATACTCGAGAAGTAAACTCTCGTGACTTGTAAAAAAATCAACAGTTCGAAGCTCATAAGCTGATTTGCCTTCAAGTCCAGCTGCTTTCATAAAATCTAAAGCATCTTTTATTCTTTCCGCCATCTCTCTATATTGGACAGCTTTTTCACCTTCTGTAAAACCTAATGTCCAGCTGTGCACTTGGTTAACATCCGCATATCCACCGGTGGAAAAAGCCCTTATTAAGTTAAGCGTTGCCGCTGCCTGTGTATACGCCTGTAACATCTTTTTAGCATTGGGTACCCGTGCTTTTTCCGTAAAGGCCAACTCGTTAATAATATCGCCTCTGTAGCTAGGCAATTCTATTCCATTTTGCATTTCGGTGGGTGCTGATCTAGGTTTTGCAAATTGACCTGCCATGCGCCCCACTTTTACTACGGGAACTTTTGCGCCAAAAGTAAGTACCATTGCCATCTGAAGCATGACTTTGAAAGTATCTCGAATTGAGTCTGCACTAAATTGTTCAAAACTTTCGGCACAATCGCCACCTTGCAGCAAAAAAGCCTCACCTTTTGAAGCGGAAGCCAGCTTCTCTTTAAGATTTCGAGCTTCACCGGCAAATACAAGTGGAGGATAAGAAGATAATTGCTTCTCAACAGAATTCAGTACGTCTTGATTTGTATAGTCAGGCATCTGAACCCTTGGCTTAGAACGCCAATTGCTTTTTTCCCAAATACTCATCTTATTTCTCCAAATAACATTCGTTGTGCGTACTATATCAACTTAAAAAAAACCACCATATTTAATTTTGCAAGTTAAAAACGCTTGACCTCCCCAGAACATTAAGAACAAGTAATATTAAAAGACAGTCGAAGTTATTATTAATGTTTAGATTCGGTAGATCGGATTTTATGAATGTTAAATGAAAACAGCATTATAAAGCTCAAAACTGAAGTTAAATCTCCAAGAAGATTTGTATTTGTATTGATTGAGAACTTTACTCTCCTTTCCTTTTCATCCGCACTTGATGCACTGCGAATAGCAAATCGTATGTCAGGTAAAAAGCTTTATGACTGGACATTCATAGGCGAAAATGAGGAATTTGTGTCTTGCTCGGCGGGAACACAGTTCAAACTAGATAATTCCCTTATCGAATTGCGCAGAGACGATACAATCTTACTTTGCGGTGGAACTGCAATTCAAGAATCAACGACTAAAAAGCTTATTGGATGGCTTCGCCGCGAAGCCCGAAGAGGTTTAATTATAGGTGGTCTTTGTACAGCCGCTTATCCAATGGCAAAAGCAGGCTTATTGGACGAAAAAAAAGCTACAATACACTGGGAAAATCAAGATAGTTTTGCAGAAGAGTTTTTGGAGGTAGAATTAACAAAAACAGTCTTCGTGTGCGATGGTAATCGCTATACTACTGCAGGTGGAACATCTTCCATTGATCTCCTACTTAAAATTATTGCTGATGAACATGGAGAAGAGTTAGCAAATGCTGTGGCTGATCAAATGATATATTCATCCATAAGGACTGACCAAGATACGCAAAGGCTGTCAGTTCCCACAAGAATTGGTGTCAGGCACCCAAAATTAAGCAAAGTCATACAAATGATGGAAATAAACATAGAAGAGCCTATCAGCCCATCAATTCTTGCTAAAGACGTCGGCATGTCGACGCGGCAACTTGAAAGATTGTTTCGACGTTACTTAGATCGCAGTCCGAAACGCTATTACATGGAATTAAGACTTCAAAAAGCTCGAAATTTACTCATGCAAACAGATATGAGTGTGATTAACGTGGCCTTAGCATGTGGTTTTGCTTCGCCTTCTCATTTTTCTAAATGTTATCGAGCCCATTATGACACAACACCCTATCGAGAACGAGGTAGTCATGCGGCTAAACGGGCCGTTTAGAGTTTAAAAGGCAAAAAATGTACTTCTAAATATAATTTGGACTTTTATTTTCTGCCTAGCGAACTTAATACTGATCGGGATAAAGTTTTTTTTAGGGAGAAAAAATATGAAAAAGCTGCTGGCGGTAACAGCCGCAACTGCAATGATGGCAACAACAGCATTTGCTGGTAGCCATTCAAATATTAAAATTGGCGTAATTCTTGGGTTCACTGGCCCAATTGAATCTCTTACACCGTCGATGGGTGACGGGGCTGAGTTTGCCATGAAGGAAGTCACTGACAGTGGGAAGCTTTTAGGAGGTGCTTCTGTAACTTCGGTACGTGCAGATAGTACATGCATTGATGCCGCTGCGGCAACAGCAGCAGCAGAGCGTTTGATAACCTCAGATGGTGTCAAAGGTATCATGGGAGCTGACTGCTCGGGCGTTACCGGTGCTATTTTAGCAAATGTGGCGCTCGCGAATGGTGTTGTGATGATCTCACCATCTGCGACCTCTCCTGGGCTATCAACAGCCGAGGACAACGGCTTATTTTTCAGAACAGCTCCTTCCGATGCTCGTCAAGGTGTTGTTATGACAGAGGTGCTTATGGAGCAAGGCATCAAAGAAGTTGCTGTTACTTATACAAATAACGACTACGGAAAAGGTCTAGCTGATAGTTTTGCAGCTGCATTTGAAGCTGCAGGTGGCACAGTAACAATCAATGCTTCACACGAAGACGGAAAAGCCGATTATTCAGCTGAAGTAGGTGCGCTAGCAGCTGCAGGTGGAGATCGCTTGGTCGTAGCCGGATACGTAGATCAAGGTGGTTCAGGGATCGTAAGAGCTGCATTAGACAGCGGAGCATTCGATACATTCCATTTTCCAGATGGGATGATAGGTGCAAAGCTTGAAGAAAATTTTGGTTCAGAAATAGACGGGTCAACTGGTCAGCATCCAGGAACAGATAGCCCTGGAGCAGCTAAATTTGCAGATATGGTCGGTGGAGCATTTGATGCAACGTCACCATTCACACCAGAAAGCTATGACGCGGCTGCATTGATTATGCTTGCCATGCAAGCTGCTGGTTCAGCAGAACCAGGTGATTACAAATCAAAGGTAATGGACGTGGCTAACGCACCAGGTGAAATGATTTATCCAGGTGAATTAGGTAAAGCATTGGATATTTTAGCTTCTGGTGGCGAAATTGACTATGTCGGAGCAACAGCCGTCGAATTAATTGGTCCAGGTGAATCTGCCGGAAACTACAGACAGATTGAAGTATCTGGTGGTAAAATATCAACTGTTCAGTACCGCTAAGCCTAAGATCTTTTTTTAAACAGCCCAGGTAAACCTTGGGCTGTTTTTTGTATAAGAACCTGAATTTATATCAAAAAGAGTTTTAATTTGATAAAGATCGAAAACCTTCATAAGCACTTTGGAGGGTTCCATGCTGTTGACGGAGCTACTCTTGAGATTGAAAGTGGCACAATAACAGGTCTTATCGGACCTAACGGTGCCGGTAAGACGACCCTATTTAATGTGATCGCAGGGGTGCTCGAACCTACTTCAGGAATGGTATTTTTGGATAATGAGGACATTACTTGCCTACCTCCTCATCAGTTATTTGATAGAGGATTACTCAGAACTTTCCAGATCGCGCATGAATTTCATTCTATGACATGCCGAGAGAATCTCATGATGGTTCCCAGTGATCAATCTGGTGAAAAACTTTGGAATACGTGGTTCGGAAGAAAACGTATTGCAGATGAAGAAAGAGCTTTAAGAGCGAAGGCCGACGAAGTCTTAGAATTTTTAACCATAGACCATTTAGCAGACCACAAAGCAGGCCAAGTGTCCGGAGGACAAAAAAAACTACTTGAGTTGGGCAGAACTATGATGGTCGATGCGCGAATTGTCTTTCTTGATGAAGTTGGCGCTGGCGTTAATAGAACTCTTCTAAATACGATTGCAGATGCAATAATCCGCTTAAATAAGGAGCGAAATTATACTTTTGTAGTTATTGAGCATGATATGGATTTTATTGAGAAATTATGCGATCCCGTTATCTGCATGGCGGAAGGTAAAGTCCTTGCTCAAGGGACACTGCAAGAGATCAAGTCAAATGAAAATGTAATTGAAGCCTATCTTGGAACCGGGTTGAAAAATAAAGCATTATAAACAATGCTTTACAAAAATATTGAATTGTAAATTTATGATTGATGGATTAGAAGATAAATTTTTGGAAGCTCGCAAGATTACCGGCGGTTATGGTTCTGGACCAGACATTCTTCATTCTTGCGACATATCAGTTGGTAAAGGTGAAATCGCTGTGATAGTTGGGCCAAATGGTGCAGGAAAATCAACTGCCATGAAGGCCATCTTTGGAATGTTGGATGTTCGTGAAGGTAGTATTTTATTGGACGGTTTTGATATTACAAATTTAACTACTCAAGATAGGGTCAGAGCAGGCATGGGATTTGTTCCCCAAAATCAAAACATCTTTACATCTATGACCGTTGAGGAAAATTTGGAAATGGGTGCTTTTATTCGAAAAGATGATTTTTCGGATACTTTAGAGCAAGTCTTTGAACTTTTTCCAATCCTGAAAGAGAAGCGAAAACAAGCGGCGGGCGAACTTTCAGGAGGTCAAAGACAACAAGTCGCCGTAGGACGCGCTTTAATGACACAACCAAAAATTCTTATGTTAGATGAACCAACTGCTGGTGTCAGTCCCATCGTAATGGATGAATTGTTCGATAGAATTATTGAAGTGAGCGGAACAGGAATACCTATTTTAATGGTTGAGCAGAATGCCAGGCAAGCCCTCGGAATTGCAGATACCGGTTATGTAATGGTGCAAGGAAGGAATGCCTATACTGGGTCTGGCCGCGAACTTTTAGCCGATCCTGAGGTAAGAAAGTCCTTTTTAGGAGGGTGAATATGGATTTTTTAAACGCCTTGGTAGTTTTTTCTAATTTTGTATTCATACCTGCTCTTGCTTATGGAAGTCAGCTTGCCTTAGGGGCACTTGGTGTGACATTAATTTATGGTATCCTTAGGTTTTCTAATTTTGCACATGGGGATACAATGGCATTCGGAGCCATGATAACTATTATTGGAACATGGTGGCTACAAAGCATAGGTGTAGGGCTCGGGCCTCTTCCAACCGCTCTGATTGCATTGCCTATCGGTATACTTTTTTGTTCATTATTTATATTGGCGACTGACCGATTTGTGTATCGTTTTTTATAGAAATCAGAAAGCTAAGCCTGTAATTTTAGTCATAGTATCTATGGGGATAATGTTCATTATGAACGGCCTTGTCCGTTTTATTATTGGCCCAAACGATCAGCGTTTTGTAGATGGTGAAAGATTTATCATTTCAGTGAGAGAATTTAAACAGTTAACAGGCTTACGCGAAGGTTTAGCTTTTAAAACGACTCAAGGAATAACGATAATCACAGCAATTTTGGTGGTTCTTATTTTGTTTTGGTTTTTGAACAAAACACGAACTGGAAAATCAATGAGAGCCTACTCAGATAATGAAGATTTAGCTTTGTTATCAGGAATAAATCCAGAAAAAGTTGTAACGGTAACTTGGTTAATTGTTGCCGCTCTGGCAACTGTAGCGGGAACACTTTATGGTTTAGACAAGTCTTTTAAACCATTCGTATACTTTTCACTGCTACTTCCTATATTTGCTTCTGCAATCGTAGGCGGTTTAGGGAACCCTATTGGCGCCATAGCCGGAGGCTTTATTGTTGCATTTTCAGAGGTCACAATAACTTATGCTTGGAAGAAAGTTTTGAAATACAGCTTGCCTGAATCTTTAGAACCGACCACCCTTATGCAACTCTTGTCCACAGACTATAAATTTGCAGTTAGCTTTGTGATACTAGTTGTGGTCTTACTTTTTCGTCCCACCGGATTGTTTAGAGGGAAGGCCTTTTAATGGAAAATTTAAAAACAACACTTCTATTTGCCTTAGTCGTCTTTCTAATTTTGATCACAGGTTTCGTTCAGAGTTGGAATACTGCATTACTTATTTTGAATATGGGATTGATAAGTGCAATTATGTCGCTCGGGGTTAATCTGCAGTGGGGCTTTGCTGGACTTTTCAATGTAGGAATAATGGGATTTGTGGCATTAGGTGGTTTGGCTGCTGTTTTAGTATCAGCACCTCCAGTCTATGAAGCTTGGTCAGTTGGTGGAATTCGTATAATTGCGGCTATTATCTTTGGAATTATTGTAATCATTGCCATAGGGCTGTGGATCAAAAAGATAGTGAATAGACGACAAAAATTTTGGGGAGCTATACTTATAGCGCTCGCTGGGTTTTTTATATACCGAGCTATTTTCGACACTGGTGTGGTGGCGGTAGAAGCCGTAAATCCTGCTTCAACCGGTTACCTAGGGGGCTTAGGCTTACCTATACTAATGGCGTGGCCAATCGGTGGTTTACTGGCCGCTGGCGCTGCTTGGGTTATTGGAAAAACAGCATTAGGTCTAAGATCTGATTATCTTGCTATTGCCACACTTGGTATTGCTGAAATAATAATCGCAATTATTAAAAATGAAGATTGGTTAGCGCGTGGCGTTAAGAATGTTATTGGATTGCCCAGGCCAGCTCCTTACGAAATAGATCTACAGCAAAACGACAAATTCGTGAGTACTGCAAATAGCATTGGCATAGATCCAGTCACGGCTTCAACGCTTTACGTAAAATTGATATATGCTGGGCTTTTTTCAATTGTTCTAATTGTGATATTCATTTTAGCACAACGAGCACTTCACAGCCCCTGGGGCAGAATGATGCGTGCAATTCGCGATAATGAAGTGGCTGCTGAAGCTATGGGAAAAAATGTAACGGGAAGGCATCTACAAATTTTCATACTTGGCTCAGCCATTTGCGGCATAGCTGGGGCTATGATGACAACGCTAGACAGTCAACTTACGCCAGGAACTTATCAACCCCTTAGGTATACTTTTCTCATTTGGGTTATGGTGATCATTGGCGGATCCGGAAATAATTTAGGGGCCGTACTAGGTGGTTTCATAATTTGGTTTTTATGGGTACAGGTTGAACCAATAGGTCAATTCTTAATGGTTATTTTGACATCAGGTCTTGCAGACGACAACCCACTGAAACTCCATTTAATGGACAGCGTGGCTCATATGCGATTACTCACAATGGGACTACTCCTTCTGTTAGTATTAAGATTTAGTCCAAGGGGACTAATTCCCGAAAAGTAATTTTGAATTCAAGAGTAAGGCTTACATTAAAAGCGGTTCAAGATACTTTGCAGTGTGACTACTTTTGGACTTTGCGACTTTTTCTGGTGATCCGTAAGCAATGAGTTCTCCACCTCCATCACCACCCTCTGGACCAATATCCAATATATGATCAGCAGTTTTAATAACGTCTAAATTATGCTCTATAACAATAACCGTGTTACCTTGGTCCACAAGCTCATGAAGAACTTCTAACAATTTACGAACGTCATCGAAGTGCAGTCCGGTAGTCGGTTCGTCCAAAATATACAAAGTCCTTCCTGTCGATCTCTTTGAAAGTTCTTTAGATAACTTTACACGCTGCGCTTCTCCTCCAGAAAGAGTTGTAGCCTGCTGACCTACTTTTATATACCCTAATCCCACCCTAACTAGAGCGTCCATTTTTTCTCTGATACTTGGAACTGCCTTAAAAAATTCTTGGGCATCTTCAACCGTCATATCAAGAATATCAGCTATACTTTTACCTTTAAATTTAATTTCTAATGTCTCTCGATTATATCGTGCTCCATTACATGTTTCACATTTCACATAGACATCAGGAAGAAAGTGCATTTCAATTTTGATAACGCCATCTCCTTGGCAAGCTTCACATCTACCCCCTTTTACATTGAAACTAAACCTACCCGGTTTATAACCACGGGTCCGAGCCTCAGGAAGACCTGAAAACCAATCACGAATTGGAGTAAATGCCCCAGTGTAAGTAGCAGGGTTTGAACGAGGAGTTCTACCAATTGGCCTTTGGTCGATATCAATAACTTTATCTAGGAACTCTAGCCCTTTTATTGTTTCACAAGGAGCAGGAGTTTGCTTTGCTCCATTTAATCGCATGGAAGCTGTCTTAAATAGAGTCTCAATCGTCAAAGTAGACTTCCCACCACCAGAAACTCCGGTAACACAGACAAATTTTCCTAATGGAAATTCAGCATTAATTTTTTTTAAATTATTACCGGTTGCCTTAACAACTGAAACGTATTTGCCATTTCCGCTTCTTCTCTCTTTTGGAACAGGTATTGCCAAATTGCCACTTAAATATTTTCCAGTCAGCGAATTTTTATCTTTTTCAATTTCTAATGGAAGGCCATGGCTTACAATTTGGCCTCCATGCACGCCTGCTCCTGGACCAATATCAAAAACATAATCTGCTTCTCGAATGGCTTCCTCATCATGTTCAACAACGATGACAGTATTACCCTGATCTCTCAAGTTCTTTAGTGTCAGTAATAATCGGTCATTATCGCGTTGATGAAGTCCAATTGATGGTTCATCTAAAACATATAAGACACCGGTCAGACCGCTACCAATTTGACTTGCCAATCTAATTCTTTGGCTTTCTCCACCAGAAAGTGTTCCTGCGCTTCTAGATAAGGTCAAATATTCCAAACCGACATTATTTAAAAATCCTAACCTCTCTGTAATTTCTTTCAAAATTGTATGTGCAATCTCGTTTTTTTGTTTGCTTAAAAATTTTGGTGCGTTTTTGCACCATTCAAGCGCTTCCTTTATTGATAGTTGAACAACCTGTCCAATATGTGAGTTGGATATTTTAACGGCTAGGGCCTCAGGCCGAAGCCTGAAACCCGAGCAAGGCCCACAAGGTCTATTATTTTGGTAGTTTTCGAACTCTTCTCTTATCCAAGTACTATCAGTTTCTCGATACCGTCTTTCCATATTGGGAATAACACCCTCGAAAGTGCGACTGACCTGATAAATTCTACCGCCCTCATCATATCTAAATTTAATTTCTTCCTCTCCAGAGCCATACAGAAATACTTGTTTTACTTTATTACTTAAATCTTTCCATCTAGAAGAAGGGTCAAAATTAAAATGCTCAGCAATGGCTTCGATAGTTTGTAGAAAATATGGGCTTTTACCTTTGCGCCAAGGCGCTAGTGCACCGTCTTTTATTTTTAATGTCTGATCAGGAACAACTAAACGCTCATCAAAATATAACTCTTTCCCCAGACCGTCGCAGTCAGGACATGCTCCAAACGGTGCATTAAAAGAAAACAACCTAGGCTCAATTTCCGGAATGGTAAAACCACTAACTGGACAAGCAAAATTTTCGGAAAAAGTCATGCGCTCAATTTCAGCATTTTCTTCTTGAGGAGCTGTTTCGAGTATAGCTATGCCATCCGCTAAGTCTAAAGCTGTTCTAAAGCTATCTGCCAAACGAGTAGCCATATCTTCTTTAATTATTACTCGATCAACAACAACATCTATATTGTGTCGAAACTTCTTATCTAAAATAGGTGGTTCATCTAAATCATAAAATTCATTATTTACTTTAACTCTTTGAAACCCAGCCTTCCTTAATTCTAGAAACTCTTTTTTGTATTCACCCTTACGGTCTCTTACAATAGGTGCCAGTAAATAAGCTCGGGTTCCGTGCTCTAAGCCAAGAACCCTATCTATCATATCTTGAACTTGTTGCGCTTCGATTGGAAGCCCTGTCTCTGGACTGTAAGGTGTTCCAGCTCTTGCAAATAATAACCGTAAATAATCGTAAATTTCAGTTACCGTACCTACGGTTGACCGAGGGTTTTTTGATGTTGTCTTCTGTTCAATTGAAATTGCCGGAGATAAGCCTGATATGTGATCCACATCCGGCTTTTCCATCATATTTAAAAATTGTCGAGCATACGCCGATAAACTTTCTACATACCGACGCTGCCCCTCGGCATAGATTGTATCAAAAGCAAGGGAGGATTTTCCAGAGCCTGATAAACCAGTGATGACAACAAGCTTATTTCTAGGAATATCTACATCAACAGATTTTAAATTATGTTCACGCGCACCGCGTACTTCGATATTATTTTGCTCGGCCATTAATCATTTAACCTTTTTTTGTTTAAATAGTGCAGAAGCATCACGTGACCAATATTTAAGAATGGGAAGTTTAGTAAATGGAATAATTTATTTGTAATCTATGGTCTTGCAGTTGAACATATTTATTCTTACTAGAAATCATCATTAAAAAGTCAGAGGGCCCCAATTTTTGAAAACTTTAGTTGCAGATATAGGCGGAACCAACTCTAGGCTGGCCGTGGCCAAAACATCGAAAACAGACAAAGAAATAACGCTTGAAAATATTCAGAAGTTCAGAAATTCGGATTTTAACAATTTTGATGAAGTGATTGAAACGTACTTGTCAAGTTCGGATGACCATTTAATCAATAAAATGTGCATTGCTGCTGCAGGAATAATTTCTGAAACTGCTGTCGAAATGAGCAATCTAAATTGGAAAATAACAGTGCCATCGCTGCAGAAGGCAGCAAACATCGATGAAGTTTTGATAATAAATGACCTTCAAGCTCAGGGTTATGCATTAGATTTCATTAACCCAAAAGATTTAGAGACATTAATTGAAGGAAGTCACGTTCCTACACCAAATAATACAAAGCTCGTTTGTGGAATGGGAACTGGGTTCAATGTAGCTATAGCTTATCAATCACCTTTTGGTACGTTTGTACCAGCATCTGAATATGGTCATGCTCGCATTACAGTCGCAAACAAAAATCAAAAATTGATAATAGAAAATTTAGAAAAAAATTCTTCATTTGTGTCATATGAGAATGTATTGGCCGGATTAGGACTTAATCGCCTAGATCAAGTTCTCAACGAAAGAAGTGATCGCACTCCTGCTGATATTTTGTCAGCTGCTGAAAAAGGCGATTTACAGGCTAAGGAAGTCGGAACTCAGTTAGCTGGCTTTGCGGGACAAGCTTTTGGTGATTTTGCTTTGATGAATATGGCGCTGGGGGGCGTTTACTTAATCGGAGGTGTTGCTAGAGCAATGTTGCCATATTTAAAGGAAGAAAATTTTAAAGAAAATTTTTATGAGCGGGGAAACTTCTCAGAAATTATGAAAAAAATATCAGTTCATTTGATTTTGGACGACTATGCAGCACTTAAAGGATGCGCAAATTATTCAACTATTTTATATGGTGAGTAAATTTTTATTCCAATAAACATCAAAAGTGTTGAAAATATAAAATAAAGACCAAAAATAAAATATTGCTTCTCAATACCAAAGCCCCAATCAATTAAAAACCCCGTCATTCCTGGGCCAATAGCAGAACCTAAAACCATTATAGCCGTTCCCAATGCTTTAATTGTTCCAAGAAATTTGGTGCCGTAGTACTCTGCCCAAAAAGCTGTTGGGAGAGTTGAGTTTGCACCTGCAGAAATAGCTAAAAAGCACAAACCAAGCGCTAATCCCAATTGTGTGGAAACAAAATAAAATAAGATAAAAGCAAAAACCAAAGGTATCTGATAAAAAGGAATTATGCGATCTAGACCAAATTTATCTAATGCCCAACCTGATACTAAATTGAATACAATTGCGACTATTGTATATATCGGAAAAAGAGCAACTAGTTGCAGGTGCGTCCAACCCTTAATTTCAGCAAAGTACACTTGCTGGAAAAAAAACGAAGTCGAACAGGCAGACGGCCCAATGAGAGCCGGAAGCATAAACCAAAATAGCGGATGCCATATAACTTCCTTTCGAGACCATGATTTTCCTAATAGACCAAAAGCAATAACTTCTTCGGCCAGTGACTGCGGCGTTCTTTCGTTTTTTAATAATATCCAAATTAAGGGTACCATTAAAAAACAAAATACGGATGCAACAACCCATAAATTTTGCCAATGATAACTAAGCATTAATACGGTAAACAAGACCGGGAGCAAAGCTTCACCCAAAGCATATCCAGTGTTTGAAATTGCTAAAGCTTTGCCTCTTTGCGATATAAACCATCTAGACATAGAAACAGAGGAAATATGAGGTAACATTCCTTGTCCTAGAAAGCGTAAAAGAAAGACTAAAAATGGTAATAGCCAAACAGCAGGGTTTACGGCCATCAGAAGCGTGGACAGACTTAAACCGAACAATACTAAAACACCTATTGACCGAGTTCGAAAAATATCACTTGAAGTTCCTGCCCAAATCATAACGGTTGCAGAGGCCAAAGTCCCTATCATGTAGATTGAACCCCAATCTCCATGACTAAGATTAAAGAATGCCTGTATTTTTCCAGCAAAAATTGAAATGAAAAACGTTTGACCAAAACTTGAGCTCAAAGCCAATATGAAACCGGTCAACAACCAGGTGATATTTGACCTTATGAATTCAAAATAGCCCAATAGTTTTCTCTTTCGATTTTTGCGGGGAAGTTATTATTAAGTTATAGGGTTGTCAGACGGACCTTACAGCTAAAACTGCATTAAGTCCCCCAAAAGCAAAGGCATTACTCAAAGCGACATCAACTTTTGTTTCTCGAGCCTGATTTGGAACAACATCCAAAGCACACTCTGGGTCAGCCTCTTCATATCCAATTGTGGGAGCAACTATTCCATCCTTAACAGCCATTATACAGGCAAGAAGTTCAACAGCACCTGTTCCTCCAATCAAATGACCGTGCATGGATTTGGTGGACGAAAGCATCAAATTATCAGCATGTCTTCCAAATACATCGGCGACTGCAGCACATTCTGTTTTATCATTGGCCGCAGTTCCAGTTCCATGAGCATTAATGTATTGTACATCTTCTGGGCTAAGTCGGGCATCATGTAGAGCGCCTGTAATAGCACGAGCCGCGCCTTGCTTTGATGGCATTACAATATCACTGGCATCAGAAGACATCGCATATCCTACAACTTCAGCTAAGATTTCTGCGCCTCGTTTTTTGGCTTTATCAAAATTTTCAAAAACAAATATTGCTGCGCCCTCACCCTGAACCATTCCATTGCGATTTGCTGAAAACGGCCTGCAGGCATCTTTACTCATAACCCTTAAACCCTCCCAGGCCTTTACTCCTCCAAAACACAGCATACTTTCCGAGCCACCAGTAACCATGACATCAGAAAGCCCAGACCTGACCATTTGAAAAGCTTGTGCCATGGCGTGATTTGAACTGGCGCAAGCCGTCGAAACAGTAAAGGAGGGTCCTTTTAAATTGTATTCCATAGAGACATGGCTTGCTGCTGCGTTATTCATAAGTTTAGGGACAACAAAAGGATGAACACGATTTTTACCTTCTTCGTAAACAGCTCGATAATTATCATCCCAGGTACTCACACCACCACCCGCAGTTCCCAAAACAACACCAGATTTTGCCGCAAGGTCACCTGAAAAAATTATTCCTGACTGTTTTATAGCCTCTTTAGCGGCAATAAGGGTGAACTGGGTAACTCTGTCATACAAAGCAAGCTGTTGCCGATTAAAAACTGTCGTAGGATCAAAATCTTTTACCTGTCCACCAATCTTTATATCTAAACGATCAACATCTTTAAAATAAAGGGGTCTAATACCACACAGACCTTCAGCCATATTTGCCAATGTCTCTTTAACCGAATGACCAAGCGAATTAATTGTGCCAGACCCAGTAATAGCGACCCGATTCAAGATTTTTCAGCCACTAATTTTTCAATACCCGATATAATTGATGATACAGATGATATATTGAAGTCGCTGTCAGATGGATCATTTGCATTAAAAGGTATGTGAATATCAAATGCTTCTTCAATTGCAAATATACTTTCGACCAAACCCATACTGTCAATACCAAGACTATCGAGAGTACTTTCCAAGGTAACATCGCCAGGATCGAGGATCGCTTGCTCAGCAATGATATCGATTACCTTTGCGCCAATATCCATATCATAAGGTTCCTCAACAAAATTCTAACCTGCGTTTAGTCTATCTTCGTTGGCTTGAAAACGGCTTTTTTTATCTTTGTTAGCTCTTTTACTAGATTAGGTAATTTTCTAAGATTTCTATAGACTTCTAACTGAGTATCCATTTTCATAGCTGGATAGCCCAACATAACTCGACCGGCCGGAATATTTGAAAGTACTTTTGTTGCTCCACCAGTTATAACATTATCACCCACAAATATATTGTCGCTTATGCCTGACTGTCCCCCCAAAACCACATTTTTTCCTATCATAGCACTACCAGCTATTCCCACTTGAGCGCAGATAAGAGTGTTATCCCCAATTTGAACGTTATGCCCAATTTGAGCTAAATTATCAGCCTTAACACCATTCCCAATTGAAGTAGGCTTCACTGTTCCGCGATCAATGCAGGTATTTGAGCCAATTTCCACGTCGTTACCTATAATAACACCTGCCAGTGAATGTATCCGATGCCAAATTTGGTTTTCATTTTTGTTAACGGCTGATTTGCTTAAATCAGCCCTAACTTCCTCA
The DNA here is from genome assembly GCA_902554705.1 of Paracoccaceae bacterium. GTDB lineage: Bacteria > Pseudomonadota > Alphaproteobacteria > Rhodobacterales > Rhodobacteraceae > Salinivivens. The sequence goes on along the minus strand of CACDPP010000021.1, from coordinate 11,770 downwards.
ACAGCAGAGGACTTTTCAGTAACGAATGAAAACCCATCTGCTCCAACAATGGCAGAAGGCTGAGCACAAAAACGATCACCAATAATGACATCAGAACCAATTTTCACTCCCTCGCGGAGATAACAATTATTTCCTAAAATTGAATTAGAACCTATGTAACACTGTGGGCCAATGATAGAGTTATCACCAATCTGAGCGTTAGAAGAAATAACAACCATTTCACCAATAAGAACATTGTTTCCTATTTGCGCGCTTGGATCGATTATCGATGATGGATGAATACCTGATTTATAGTTCTGCCCCCTATCTAACATTTTGGAAATAGAGGACATCGCATATCTAGGTCTAGATACTAATATAGCTGCACTTAAATCATACTTAGTCCAATCACTTCCTAGTGTAAGTAGAGCGCACTTAGCAGAGGTATGTTTCAAATCATCAAGATATTTAGGACTAATTGCTAAGGCAATATCCAGCTCAGAGGCCAGTTTGGGTTCTGCGACCGATGACACCTTTACTTCCGGATCACCAAAACACTCGGCACCAATTGACTTAGCTATTTCCTGAACAGTAAATTTCATTTCAATCCTATTTAACAAAAACCTCTGAGCTTTTATCCAGATACTGGCCTTGCCTGAATACCCGCTTCGATAAGGGCTTCATAAATTGCTGCATCGCGTCCATAAATATCCCGTCTATAATTAATTACCCCTAACTCATCCACAAACGCAGTTCTATAAATTAAATGAACCTGTACAGGTTTTCGCAAATAAACTACCGTTTCCTCCCCCGTATCCATAGCTTCTTGAAATTGCGCCTCTGGATCAGAAGTCTGTGGTTTAAGTAGTTCATAAGCAAATTCAAATGGTTTTTGTAATCGAATGCACCCATGAGAGAAAGCTCTTACCTCCAAATCAAATAAGGGCTTGGAAGGAGTATCGTGAAGATAGATGCTATATTGATTTGGAAACATAAACTTAACTAAACCCAAAGCATTAGTTATTGAGGGCATTTGTTTCAAATCATAAGGAAAAGTTTCTTCATCATATTCGTTGAAATCCACTAAAAATCGGGGGACAATTTCACGGTCCAGATCAACCAGCTCTAAATAATCATGAGCTAATGGGTCTTCTTGCATTTCAGGCAAATACTCTTTCAAGGTGATTGATTTTGGCACATTCCAGGTAGGGTTAGTGATTATATGCTCTATTATATCTGAAAATTCTGGCGTCCTCTGTTCGTCTACCGGAGTCCCGATCACATTTCTTGTTTCGAAAATAAGGGCTCCATCTTCAAATAATTTGGTCGAAAAATCAGGCAAATTCACTACAACGTGACGCGAGCCCAAATCAAAATTTGTCCACCTCTCCCTTTCCAAGGCTACAATTACAGATGCCAGCCTTTCCTCAGCGCTCTTCCCAATCTCGGAAAATGTTGCTGGACCTGCTATCCCATCTGGAGCTAAACCATGCCTAAGTTGGAATAGCTGCACTGCTCGTCGAAGATCGCCATCATAAACTTCAGATGAGTTACTTTTTAAATATCCACGCTTAATTAAAGCATTACGAAGAAGCACAACACTTTCTCCCATATCACCTGGCCTCAAAAGTTCGGTTGGCAGTTCACTATACCAACCTCCTTGGGAAATAATTTTTTCAAGACGCTTTTTTTCCGAAAGAAGGACAGTGTACTGCTTGGACTGTGGATGAAGGCCACCGAAAAATTCCTGTGGGCTGACTGAAAGTAAAGTTTTTAAATAGGCAGCTGGGCTTCTGTAAGGAACTTTTCGAACAATCTCTTTATCTACTGAAGCTGGTTTCAGAATGCCAGTTTGAAGATTAGATGAATAATTTAAGAATTTCAGCGTAATCAATGCTTCTATTGATCCAAGTTCAGTGGCAGTTCGGGCCTTTCTAAACTGATTTTTTAAATAGTCAGGATCATAACGGCGAGTTGGCAAGGCATGCTTTGATGTATTTTTGAGTTCTTTAAAAAAATAAGATGCCCTTTCTCGGGCATATCTATCGCCACCAACCCAAATAGGTTTAAATTCATTTTCCGCATAAAACTCAATAGCTTCAGCGTTTTTTGCTAGGACGCTCAACAAAGAAAACCTAAATTCAACACTATTTACATTCGCAATTGATGCTGAGGCAGAGAATAAAGTAAAAATACAAGCAAGAACTCTGAATACTCTAAAAATAACCCTATAATTTGCCACAATAGAACCTCATCTATAACTTTTTATAATAAGTCGTTATACTAATTATACGAGATAAGAAATCTTGAATTCATCTAAAGTTTTTGATTAATAGGGCATTAATTTTAGACCCAAGAAGCATTTTTCTCAAACAAGTCTAATAAATTAACATTTTATTTCATTGGGTTAGGTACAAAGAAGAAAAAAATTAGTGCTTTTTTATTGAATTGTTTTGTGCAATAACCTGCCCTAAATAAAGTTATGCTATAAAAATTATTTGTGAGTGAACAAGTTATTTTGGAAAAAACAGAAAATAGTAATTTCTCTCGAAGGTTTATTCTTGGAGCTTTTGCAGCTTCAGTAATAACTGCTGCGCCTACTTTTACGAAAGCTGCCGGCTTTTTAAGAGGTGCAGGAGATATTCGAAGTTTAAACATGATTTCAAGGAGAACTGGGGAAAGATTTAGAGGCGTATACTGCATTGATAATAAATATATTCCTGAGGTTTTAGAAGAGATAAACTTTGTAATGCGAGATTGGCGGCGTAATGAAATCAAAACTATTGATAGACGAACAATAGATATCATTGCAGCAAGTCATAACCTTCTCAATACAGACGAACCATACACTCTTCTGTCAGGTTACAGAAGTGCCAAAACAAATGCGATGCTAAGACGACGATCAAGATCCGTAGCCAGGCACTCACTGCATATGACCGGACAAGCTGCCGATGTTCGTCTATCATCTCGCAGCGTAAAGCAAGTTTATAAAGCCGCAGCAAAATGCAGTGGAGGTGGCGTAGGTCGATACTATCGATCGGGTTTTGTCCATATTGATTGTGGCCCCCTTCGAACTTGGCGCGGATAATAAAAGCTAATTCGTTATATTTGACTGAGTGTTCTCTGAATTTATATTAAAGAGAAGAAAATAGCGAATAGGAAAAAAGATGTTAACTGCCGACGCCCAATGCGTGATCCCAACAGATGATTTACAGGCGGATATTCCTTTTTTTACAAAAACTTTGCAGATGCGTATGGATACTATTTATCCTGCTGACGATCCCAAAGTAGCCGTTTTTTCTGGACACGGTATATCAATTTGCATCGATAAAGATGCTCCGGGAAGCCCCGCGAATATTAATTTATTAGTAGAAGAGCCAAAGGATTTTGCATCTGGCAAAACAGAGCTCACCGCGCCAAATGGAACTCAATTCAAAATTTTGCAAAAAAACCCACCACTCATTTTACCAAAAACGCAACATGAATTCGTTGTTCGTCGTTTAGTTGACGAGGCCCCTTGGATTATTGGGCGAGCCGGAATGCATTATAGAGATTTAATACCCAATCGCCTAGGTGGATCTATAATCGCAAGTCACATAAGAATTCCCGATGGAGGCCCCGTTCCCGATACTGTCCATTACCACACCGTTGGTTTCCAACTCATTTTTTGCTATAAAGGATGGGTTGACTTAGTTTATGAAGATCAAGGTGAGCCATTTAGGCTATTTGCGGGGAATTGTGTTATTCAACCACCTGAAATCCGTCATAAAGTTCTTTTTGCAAGTGACAACATCGAAGTTATAGAGATCGGTGTTCCAGCAGAGCATGTTACAACAATTGATCACGATATGGCATTGCCTACAAAAGAATTTAATCCGGAACGAGTGTTTAAAGGGCAGAAATTTGTTCATAACAAGGCTGATGGGTCTGCTTGGTCAGACTTCCGTATTCCAGGTTTTAAGTGTCGAGACACGACTATAGCCGAGAATACCAAAAATGTTGCAGGGGTACAGGTCGTTAGACCTAATGGAAGTGTAATTAAACCCAGCAAACATGATTGCGACATACTTTTTAATTTTGTGATGGAAGGCAAAATGACCCTCACGGCAAGTGGACAGCCATCAAACGAATTAACATCTGGAGATGCCTTTGTAATTCCTCCCGACCTGTCAACCGAATACTCTAATCTAAGCAAAGATTTAGAACTATTAGAGGTCTCTTTGCCTGGTAAATTCAAAACATATTACGATGCGTAAGGTAGCGTCGTTTCCTATTGATAACACTACATAGATAGCATATCCGCGTTGGCGATACCACTTTGGTTAATTTAAATGTTTCGTAAAAAAAATTATTATTTTCTTGGCGTTCTGGCGGCGCTCGCCACGGTTACGATATGGGCAGCTTTTCTTATTGGAACTAGATTTGCCGTTAGTGGGAACCTTACGGTAGATGAAGTTCTCGTACTAAGGCTAGTTCCGGCATTCTTAATTATGCTCCCATTAATGCTGAAATTGGGGGTAATTATACGAGGCCAGTCCATTTTCAGTCTACTTATGATCGCCTTGGGTGCCACTGCTGTTTTTCCTTATCTCATATCAACTGGTGTTTATTATGCACCTGCATCAGACGCAGGTGCTCTAGCGCCTGGAATGTTACCTTTTTGGACGGCTCTGTTTGCGTTTATTATCACTGGAGAAAAGCCGACTAAAATTAGGTTTTTTGGGTTAATCATCATATTGTTGGGCGCTTTTTTGGTCGGCTCCTATAGTATTTTTTCGTCAAGCGGTCATAATACCTGGAAAGGACATTTTCTATTTCTGGCTGGATCGGGAATGTGGTCAATTTATTCTGTTTATTTCCGTCAAAGTGGCATAGATCCTTTGACAGGTTTAGTATTTGGGCTTTTCTGGGGTACCGCTGTGGTAATACCATTGTTAGTGCTTTTTGGAAATGTTTCCTTTGAAAAAGCCTCAGCTTTTGATATCATCTCAATGATTTTTCTTCAGGGTTTGCTAATCGCTATAATGGCGATGCTCTTGTACAATTTTGCTATCCGACAACTAGGACCAGCTCAAACTGCAGCATTTGGTGCTTTAACACCCATATTGGCTTTGATTGGAGGCTTTGTTTTCTTGGGTGAAACAATAACACTTTTAAAATCTATAGGAATTTTTATCGTTGCTTTTGGTGTTGTTCTTGCATCTGGGATTATGGAAAAAGCATTATCCGCTGCCACAAAGTAATTAATTGACTTTGTAGGTAGAGCCTACATCCGTCATTTTTAAGAATAATTGCGTTTAAGTGTAAACTCCTGTTAATATCGAAGCTCGGGGGACTAAAAGTTGCTTATTCGGCTAATTTTTATACTATTATTTTTTGGAAGTACTGGTTGCTCACCAAATCTTCCTTTTTTGAGTAAGCAAACTAAACCACAAAAAGACTCTATAGAAGTAGTTGTAAATTCAATCAACAAAACAAGTGCTAGAAAATCTAAGGACAAAAAATTAGAAATAGATCCTAGACTTGCAAAAATCTTAAACTCCCCGTCCCTAATCGCATATAAAAAGAATATCGAGGCAGCTCAAAATACTGTGCTCGTGGTTCAGAGCCAGATAGAACCTATTGTAACAGCCATATCAAACATTGGCCCTAAACTCGACAACGATGACTTAGAGCTTGATGCGACAGGCGGATTATCCGTTACCAGGCTTATAAGCGATGGCGGAGCTTTAGGTGCAATGACAAAATCAGCCCAATTGAATGTTAGAGCATCAGAATTGCTCTACGCTCAAAATATAAACAAAGAGTTAATGGGAATCATAAAAGCCGAACAAGCAATTTTAAACTTTAGTAAAATAGAGGTAATTTATAATGAACAGTTAGCAGTGTATAACGATAACCTACCGCTCATCCAAACAGCGGCAAAAGCTAACATAATCTCAAAAACAGATGTTTTGAAACTCGAACAATTAAAATTAAAAAGTGAAGAAAGCTTTTTAACCGCAAAAACTGCTGCAGACGCAGCAAAGATGATAAGGAAAAAATATGGCTTAACCGATAGTGATAAACCCTTTTCTATTGATATTCAAAAGTGGAAAAATTTTGAAAGTGAATTAACAAAAAATAAACTTGTAGATATTCAGTTAATCGCTACACAAATAAATATAATAGAGGAGGATATTGCTGCCATTCAAGCCACTTACTCTGCGAATGTAGCATTGGCCGGCACTGCGACAGCGAATGTTACTGATATTGATAGTTCAATAGGATTTGTGGGTCTCAATATTTCACTGCCTGTCAAAGATGGGGGAAAAAGAAATTATCAAATTCAAGAAAAAAAAATGCAGATAGAAGCATTAAAAGAGCAAAAAAATGATCTATCACTACTGCATATTACATCTTTTAAAGCACTACAAAATTTTCAGAAAATTTACGAACTGCGCTCTAAACTTTTGCAAGATCAAATAGAAAACTCAAAAGTTATCTCGGAAGATATTGAACTTAAATTAAGGGCTGGAGCCGCTTCAGTTATAGATTTAGCAACTGAGAAAATGAATTTTTATGACCTACGCAGTCATGGTATAGCGCTCGAATATCAAAATATAAATGAAATTATCAAATTCTATCAAGGCCTTGGATATCAGTGTGATTTGACAGAGCTATGTGATCAAATTAATTTTGTAACTATTTCAAAATAATAAGGTTATGGGAAATATTTCCAATGGGTGACGAGCAAAACAATAAACGGCTGCAAATAGAGAAAAATACCCAAAATCTGAATGAAAAAAGTAATGTCCTTAAGTCAATTTTTACCCTTCATAACAGACATATATCTTCTGGATCTATTAAAGAAGTAATTAATTCAAAGCCAGATATAAAAAGTTTTGAAACATTCAAAGAAATCATAGACGAATTAGAATTTGAGCTTGTTGAATTACAAACTTCTGACAAATCAAATATTGAGAAACTAGATAACGCGATGTGTTTTTTCGAAGAGGGAAGCTTTGCTTTGATTTCCACCAGGCAGGATGGCGGTCTTAGCTTATCCTTTAAGGGCAAACGCAAAGTTGAATTTTCAATCAATGAACTTCAAAAGACAAAAAAGATAAAAATTTTTTCCGTTTTCCCCAAATTTGAACCTAGTAAAAATGTAAAAAACCGAATTAAATTGCTCAATCCCCTTACAAATCTTGGTGGCATAAATTTCTTTTGGATTGCCCTTGCATCTTTCACATCAAATGTTTTGGGTCTCGCCACTTCAATTTTTATTATGGTTGTTTACGATCGAGTTCTCCCAAATCAAGCTGATCAATCTCTTTATGCTCTGGCATTGGGCGTAGGAATAGCAATAATTTTTGATCAGTTATTTAAATCAGCTCGAGGGGCAATTTTAGAGAGTAGTGCCGTCTATAAAGACAAGAAATCTAATGACCAAATTTTTGAACAGTTTGTTGAAACCAAAACAGATTTAACAAACCGTTCCATCGGATCTTTGACAACAATTTCAAGAGATTATGAAACCTACAAAGAATTTGTTTCCTCTGCAGGCCTCATTTTATTGATAGATTTACCATTTATTTTAGTTTTCGTTTTAGTAATTTATTATATCGGTGATCTGTTATTTTTGGTTCCTTTGATTTCCGTCCCTGCGGTTATTATTGGTATTTTAATTATGCAGCCTTTTTTGTTCCGCACCTCTAAGCGTGTTTCCAAAGTAAATCAAAGCAAACAAGGTCTTCTGGTTGAAATCTTGTCAGGATTGGACGCTCTTAGAGTAAATGGAGCATATTCCTTTATTAAAAGGAAATTTAGTGCACAGGCAGACGATTATTCAAAAGTTACCAATAGCGCAAAAAGATTTAATCAAATTACCACCAATTATGTAAGTATTGTTCAACAAATCGCTCAAATCGCAATTATCGTTTACGGTTTTCATTTGTTTGTGGAACAAAGAATATCAATGGGAGCTATTATCGCCACTATGATCTTATCGGGCAAGACGCTTGGTCCGCTAGCTAAAATGGCCCAAACACTCGGGCGAGCCAACAGTGCCTTCGTTGCGCGAAGCAATTTAGTCGAATTTTTTTCTCAACAACGGCGAGAGCGTTTCTCTAAAGTTGGCCTAGAAAATGTAAGAAAAAATCTGGCAATAGACGTTCAAAATGCATCTGTTAAATTGTCGGCAGATAGTAAACCAATTTTTACAAACCTCTCGTTTAACGTAAAGAAAGGCGAAAAAATCGCTGTTATTGGAAGATCGGGTGCCGGAAAAACAACACTCCTAAGAACCGTCTGTGGACTTCTAGTGCCCGAGACCGGATCTGTTCAGATAAATGGTGACCAGGCCAGCTCAATACCAAGAGATGAATTATTCAGGCACGTAGGAGTTGTCCTTCAAGAAAGTTGGTTGTTTTCTGGCACTCTGAGAGACAACTTAACACTCGGCTATGAAGATTTTAGTGATGAACAAGTTAGTGTTGCGTTGAACGAGGCAGGAGCTCATTTTCTAGGAGAAAGTAAAGGGGAAATGCTTGAATTTCCAATATTGGACAGGGGATCAAATCTCTCCGGAGGTCAAAAGCAAGTTATCTGCATCGCTAGAGTACTTTTACAAAAACCCTCTATCTTATTGCTTGATGAAGCGACAAGTGCGATGGACTCTCAAATGGAGGCTACCTTTATAGAAAGTTTGCAGCAAAATAGTACCAATCAAACTCTACTAATAGTCACCCATAAACCCCATGTCATGAATATTTGTGACAGAGTGATGCTCGTTGATAACGGAAAAATAGCATGGGATGGGAAGTTAGATGATTATAAAGTCCTTGTGGCAGAACAGCAGGCAAAATTAGCAGGAAATAATTAGAAAAAATGTCTAAGTTTATAAACCAGTTAATGATCGCATTGTTGTTAGGCTTAATCGCTGCTGGGTACTTTTGGGCCAAATCAACCCAGCTTGACCTCATAACCAGAGGAGAAGGCCGTCTTATTGCGGAAGGTCAAAATAAAATTGTTCAATCACCCGAGGGAGGTGTAATTACAGAAATATTTGTTAGTGAAGGCGATGTCGTAACGAACAATCAATTGCTTGCAGTAATCAATTCTACAGCAGCTGAAGGGTCATTGGAAGAAATCCGAGCCAAAAAAAATAGTCTATTGGCAAAATTAGTTAGATTAGATGCAGAACTGACAAACGTTAATAAATATCAATTAGAGAAAAGCCTAGCACGCTTTTCAGAAAATATCCGGGAATCCCAACTAGCTTTATTTTTGGCAAATCGTTCTAATTTGAGGTCCCTTCTTTTTTCTATTGAAAGTGAACGTGATCAATTAGAAAAAAGTCTTTCGACCATTAAAGAACAGCTTTCAGGTGCACGAGAACTTTTAATACTCGTTACTGAGGAAAATAAAGAATTGTCGCCACTAATTGCAGCGGGGGCATTGGGAGCATCAGAAAAGTTTCGTTTGAAAAGAGAAAACGCACAATTAACTTCAGAAATTCAAGTTTTAGAGGCTAAGGTTTTAGAAACGGAGGCTGGTTATCTTAAACTTGAAGCAGAATTAAAAGCTCTTCAGTCTGGATATGAAAGAGAAATTTTTGAGGAAAGAGCAGCCTATATTAACGAACTTTCCGAAATAAATACTCGTATTCCTTTATTAGAGCAAAAGCTTAAACAAACTGAAATAAGATCTCCATCTGACGGGATTATAAACAGCTTGCCTGTTTCTGACGAAGAAACAGTAATCAAAACCGGAGAAATTGTGGCGGAAATAGTGCCGTCGACTGATAATCTGATAGTAGAGGCCTATATTGATCCTAAAGATATCGCAAAAATTGAAGTAGGCCAACAGGCACGCCTTAGTTTGACAGCATACGACGCCGCAAAATATGGATATTTAACAGGTGTATTGCTTAAAGTATCAGCCGACGCTGTATACAGGGAAGAAAAGCAGTCATATATGTTTGCCATTGAAGTTGGAATAATAGACGACTTGATCGATAGTAAGGGCGCGACCGTACCACTGAATCCTGGAATGATCGCACAAGTCGATATTATCAGAGGTCAACAAACTGTTTTGGAGTATTTCTGGCAGCCTATCGCAAAGCTTAAAGATGATGCATTTAGACAATAAATAAGTGTCTAATTTGAACGCGGTTTTCCACAAAATTGAAAAATTTACAGAAAAAGCTACTTAACAGTCCAGATTTGTTTCAAGAGGAAACTAATGAATAAAAAAAATTTAACTCTTAAGGGTAAATTTACACCATTTTTTTTCACAATGTTATTTGTAATATTATGTGTCACAAGCATATTCTTGATACACCCAGTACTATACTTTTTAAAATATTTTGCGGCCTTTGGCTTGCTGATCGGTATCTTGCTGATAGCCTATATTCTAACATCTGATGAACTTTAAAAAGTCAGCTAAAGATATTCAATTGTTTGGTTTTTTCAAGATAATAGTTCATTGGCAAAACAAAGTGAATCTACCAGAATATCAACTTCCGATTTAGTATTGTAGAATGCAAAAGAAGCTCTGCAGGAAGCTGTAATTCCCATATGATCCATAAGTGGACCAGCACAATGCTGGCCAGCCCTCACGGCAACGCCTTTTTTGTCTAAAATCGTGGAAATATCATGTGCATGAGCAGAGTTTTCCATAGTAAAAGAAAATATAGCCCCTTTATTATCCGGTTGACCCTGAAGCTTAAGCCAATTTAATGCCGTCAATCTTTCAAGTGCATAATCCTTTAATTCGGCTTCATATCCTGCAATATTTTTTAAACCAACACTCATCATGTAATTTAGTGCCACACCAAAACCAATAGTTTGAACAATTCCAGGTGTTCCAGCTTCAAACTTCATCGGAGGATCGTTGTATATTATGCTGTCCATATGCACTTCTTTAATCATATCACCGCCTCCAAGAAACGGACGCATTTCTTTCATTCGTTCAGCTTTAACGTAAACAGCACCCGAACCAGTTGGCCCGCACAACTTATGACCGGTGATCGGATAAAAATCGCAACCAATTGCCTGAACATCGATCGGCATGTGCACCGCAGCCTGCGAACCGTCAATAAGGGTTGCAACTCCAAGCGCTTTTGCCTGATGACATATAGTTTTAACATCTACTATTGTGCCAAGCACATTTGACATATGCGTAATTGCAACCAACCTGGTTTTTTCATCAATAGCGTCAATAACTGATTGAGGGTCAAGGTTCCCGTCTTCATCAATATCGACCCACTTTAATTCTACGCCCATTCTTTCACGTAAAAAATGCCATGGGACTATATTAGCATGATGCTCCATTACACTTAAAACGATATTGTCACCTTGTTTCAAGTGCTCCATAGCCCAACCATAGGCCACCATATTTATACCCTCAGTTGTCCCAGAATTAAGTACAATTTCATTCTCATCTGAAGCATTCAAAAACTTCGATACCACTCCGCGGACACTTTCGTACTTTTCTGTAGCTAGATTAGAAAGATAGTGTAAACCTCTATGAACATTTGCATATTCGTCTTTGTAGGCGCGTGTTACTGCATCAATTACTACTTCCGGTTTCTGTGAAGAAGCACCGTTATCAAGATATACTAATTGCTTCCCATTAACTTCTCGAGCGAGAATGGGAAAGTCTGCTCTTATCCGCGAAACATCAAACATTAAATAACCCTACAAACAATGATAAAACCATGCTCACACTTATAAATGCAGCAATTAAGCCAGAAAATGTAACAAAAAAAGCCTTGAATAAATTTTCAAGTTTAAGAGCAACGTCA